>CAVAZS010000006.1:0-36411 GCA_963593385.1 Lachnospiraceae bacterium
GACTTACACGTGAATTTAATAAGCAAATAATTTCATAAGGGATTGTATTTAATTCGTTTGCCATTACTTCTAAAGGGATGTGGGAGCCAAAGATTTCTACTTTGGTTCCTTCTTTTACATATGTAGGTAATTTAATCATTGCTTGATCCATACAAACTCTTCCTACAATTTCACACATATTTCCATCTATATATACTTTTCTACCTTGGTTAGCACGAATAAATCCATCAGCGTATCCTATAGGCATTGTTCCAATAATCATTTTTTCTTTTGCAGTATATGTTGCACCATAACCAATAGTTTCATTTTGCTCAACATCCTTTACATAAAATAATTTTGAATAAAGGGAAAGGGTAGGTTCTAATTTGATATTGTCTAAATATCCATATATGCCAATACCAACACGACATGTATTTGTTAAATCATCTTTAAAAGAAACACTCGCATAAGAATTATCACAATGAATCCATTTAAATTCTTTGTCTAAAGCATTATAAGCAGAAACAAAACGATTGTATTGTTCTTGTGTTTTTGAGTCATCTGATTCAGCACAAGCAAAGTGAGTGAAAATTCCTTCTAATAAACATCCAGCTTGTTCTAATAAATGATAAGCTTCTTTCAATTCTTGCGTAGAACTAAAACCAATTCGATTCATACCTGTTTCTACTTTTAAATGTATTTTTAAATTTTTACAATTTTGTGTAATGACTTCATTTACCCAATTTAATGAATAAGCTGTAGTACTAATATTATTTTGAATTAACGTAGAAACATGAATTGGATCGACATGTCCTAATATTAATAATTCTCCAGTATATCCAAAGTTTCTCATCGCTAATGCTTCATCTAAACTGGATACAGCTATCATATCTATATTAGCTTCAACCATTACTTTATATATTTCTTTAGCACCACATCCATACGCATTTGCTTTTAAAACAGCGATTGTTTTTTTATTTTGAACCTTCTGGATTGCTTGAATATTGTGCTTAATTGCATCTAAATTAATTTCTAACCAAGTTTGTCTGTACATAAAAAATCTCCTGTGCTATAATACAAAAGCTTGCTCAATAAAGCAGTTCTTCATTGAACTAAAAAAAGTTTAACATATTTTGAAAAAAATATTTAAAAAATAGTTGACGAAGTTGATTGAGCATGATATATTATATGAGCAGTCAGTTAATGACATGCATCACAAAAACGTGGAGGTTTAGCTCAGTTGGGAGAGCATCTGCCTTACAAGCAGAGGGTCAGCGGTTCGAGCCCGTTAACCTCCACCATATTTATCTAAATTGATGCCGACTTAGCTCAATTGGCAGAGCAATTGATTTGTAATCAATAGGTTGTAGGTTCGATTCCTATAGTCGGCACCATTTATTTTGGAGAAGTAGCGAAGTGGCTAAACGCGGCAGACTGTAAATCTGCTCCCTCTGGGTTCGGTGGTTCGAAACCGCCCTTCTCCACCATTACTGCTGTCTCGGTAGCTCAGGTGGTAGAGCAACTGACTTTTAATCAGTGGGTCGAGAGTTCGATTCTCTTCCGAGACACCAGTTCTTATATATATTGCGCGTGTAGTTCAATGGTAGAACGGCAGCCTTCCAAGCTGCATACGTCAGTTCGATTCTGATCACGCGCTCCATTTTTATGAATAAATCGTCAATTTGACGATTTTTTTGTATATTTTTATAAAAAATGAAAGAATTTTGTGGAGTTAATTGAAAATAAAGGATATTATTATAGATAGGTTTAGGGAGAGATACTATGAGTGAAAATCAAAACATGTTTGCTGATGAATATGATCGTTTAGATGATATTTCAAAGAAAGAAGAAATTCTAAAGGAAGCTAAGGAGATTCCTACTGATTCAGATTATAAGGACGTAATGCCAACAATTTCTGCACTACAGAAAAAATGGCGTCGTATTGGTGAAGGCGAGTCTGCTTATGAAGAAAGTCTTCGCAAACAATTTGATGAAGTTTTAGATGTTTTCTATGCAAAACAAAAAGAAGCTTTAAAAGATGTAGTTAGTGCTAAAGAAGAATTAATTAAGAAGGCTGAAGCATTAGTTGATTCTAAAGAAATGAATAAAGCTACAAATGAAATGAATGCTTTATTTGATGAATGGAAAAAACTAGGCTATACAGATAAGAAAACAGATGATGAATTATGGGAAAAATTCAATGGAGCTAGACAAAAGTTCTTTGACAACCGTAGTGCATTACGTGAACAAATGGTTTCTAAGATGCAAGATGCAGTTAAAGTAAAAGAAGAATTAATTGCTAAAGCAGAAGAATTAGCTGATAGCACAAGTTGGAAGAAAACAACAGATGCTATGAACAAGATGATGGATGAATGGAAAGCTGCAGGATATGCTGGAAAAGAACATAATGATGAGTTATGGGATAAATTCCGTGCTGCTAGACAAAAATTCTTCGATGCTCGTGGCGAATTCTATGAGAAACAAAATGCTGAATTTGCTGAAAAAGCAAAACAAAAAGAAGAATTAGTTACTAAAGCTAAAGATATCGTTTATGGAAATACTTATAGCCGTGAAGTAACAGATAAATTAAAGGATTTAAGTGCTTCTTGGAAAGAAGTTGGATTCTGTGGTAAAGATAACGACGAAAAACTTTGGAAAGAATTCAAAGGCGTATTAGATACATATTACACAGGTCTAAAAGCTTTCAATGAACAAAAACATACAGATTGGTTAAATCGTATGGAATCTCTAAAATCAAGAAAAGCTGATATGATTGAAAAACAAAAGAAGCAATTATCTTGGATGGAAAGAGAATTAACTTCTGTTATTGGTGAAGCAGCTCATGAAGATATGCTAGCTGATATTGAAGATAAAAAAGCATTTATTTCTGAACTTGAAACAGAATTAAAAGAATTAGAAGACAAAATTGCTAAATAATGCGAAGAATCGGGATATTTCCTGATTCTTTTGTTATAATGGGATTGAAAGATGGGGGAATTATATATGCCTAGAGTAAAGAAAGAAACAGAAAAAGAAACAAAGGCTACAACTAAGAAAGTAGCTAAAGCAACAAAGAAGACAGAAACTAAAGCTACTAAAGAAAAGAAAGTAGTTGCTGAAAAGAAAACAGCTACTAAAAAAGTAGTTGCACCAAAAGTTGAAAAGCAAGATAAACAAAAATACATGGATGTGATTAACTGGAAGAAATGGGAAGCACATCATATGAATTGGTTATATATCGAAATCAATGCTGGAGATTTAAATACAGAAATCGAAGCTGGTGTAGCAAATCTTAAAACATGTTGCGATGCAATGCGTGAATGCATGTTAGAAGGCGATGAATTCATTGCTGAACCTGCACGTAAAACAGGCGCTGCATTAACAGTTAGATATTATTGCGATAACTTAAGTGAAGAACGTCGTAAATATTCAGAAGTAAATGCATAATCATTAGGAGCGGTAAGCTCCTTTTTTTAATGAAATGAAAAGGATGATTGCAAATATTAGCTCAGATAAACCGTTAATAGACATACACATAGTAATGTAGGCAAAATCTAAAATTAACAGAAATAAAATGATATATTTCTTTTTTGTTTCATAAAAAATAATTAGCATTAATCCTACTAGTAATAGTACTAAAGAAACCATACCAAATAATAAATGCATATTTGATACAATAGGTTGATGAAGATCATAAGGAATAATACAAGTTATAAACATACATATACTAATTAAGACACAATATGTATTCCAATATTTTTTAGAAACAAAGAAAGGTTTATTTTGATGATAAAGAAATGAATAATTTAAGATATTTGGAAATAAACAAATATAGGAAAGAATTCGATTTTTGTTTAATATTCCTGTGTAATTGTATTGAATGGGTTGATAAATCAAAAAAGGTATAACAAGTAAAATGAGTGATGCATATTGAAAAACTTGAATGTATTTTTTTGACATATTAGAATTATAGCATTGTATTGAGGAAGTTTATGAGTATTAAAGTTGGATATCAAGGGAAACACGGAACATTTAGTGAAATAGCAGTATTAAATTATTTTGAGGGACAAGATATTGAACCAATTGGTTTTACTAATTTTAAAGATATATTTAATGCATGTGATGCAGAAGAAATAGATTATGCATTATTACCAGTTGAAAATACAACTACAGGAATTATTTCACGTACATATGATTTATTTAAATATCATCATGTTTTTGCAGTAGGTGAAATTAATGTGCCAATTCGAGAAGATTTGATAGTTGTGCCTGGTACAAAAATAGAAGAAATAGAAGAAGTATATAGTCATCCAGAAGCACTTAGTCAATGTCAAAAGTTCTTTACAGATCATAACTATATGCAAGCTATTGCTTATCAAGATACAGCAAAAAGTGTTGAGTATATTAAAGAATGTAATACACATACAAAAGCTGCACTTGGAAGTAAAAGAGCTGCAGAATATTATGAAATGGAATCTTTATTAAGTAGTGTTCAAGATAATCAATCGAATATTACTAGATTTTTATGTGTAACGCGTCGCTATACAATATCTCAAGATGCGAACAAAATTAGTTTAATGTTAATTCTAAAGCATCAACCAGGAGAGCTATATCATATATTAGGTATTTTAGCGAAGTACAATATTAACTTATTGAAACTTGAATCTAGACCAATACCTGGACAAATCTTCCATTATTGTTTTTATATAGATTTTGAAGGTAATTTGAATGATGAAGCAACAAAAGATTGCTTACGTGTTATAGAAGAATACAGTGAACAAGTACAAGTATTAGGTTGTTATAAAGCAGCTACAGTTGATTGTTAAGATTTTCTTTGCGATATTTAGCAGGCGTAGTATTATATCTTTCTTTAAATTTTCGCATGAAATAACTTTTGTCTTTAAATCCAACTTGTAAACTAATCTCTTCTACTTTTAAATCAGAATGTTTTAGAAAACGTGTAGCTTGTTCTAAACGAATTTCTAATAATTTTTCTTTAAAAGTTTGAGAGGTTATTTTTTTGAATAAATAAGATAAATAATCTTGATTATAACCAAATAGTTCACTTAATTCTTTAAGTGTAACCGTAGCGTAATGATCACCAATATATTTTAAAATTTTACCAAAGCAATGCTGTTCATTCATTGTCGACAAGTTAACAACTAAATGTGCATGATGGTATTGTTGTAAATGTGTTAGTAAAGCAACACAATATAAACGAACTAGTTTGTCTTTATAAGAATCGAAATGTGATATTTCAACCTCAAGAATTTTAGCACTTTGATAAGTTGGTGCAGTGTCATCATAATCAAAGAATAGAATTTCATTTTGAGGATTTTTTATTTGAAAGAAATCAAATATAACTTTGCAATCGCTGATTTGACTATAAAAAATAGTATCAAAGAATTTTTCTTTAAAGCATAGTATAGTTATATCTTTTTCGTAACGAAACGATATATTTTCTCTAGCTAGGATAATATTACCAAAAGCGAGATGATAAAGTTTATCGTTTAAAGTAAGCGTAGCATCTTGATTAGCAATAAATATTGTCATAAATTCAGTCATACCGCTGTTATTTGTGTTCTTAAATGCATCCATAGATTCATTATAATCTAAGATTTCAACACTTTTCTACTAAGAATTACTGTATTTTTAATTTGTGAAATAATTATTAAACTAATTCCTGGAGGAAAAAGAAAATGAAAAAATTAACAAAAGGAATTTTATGTTTATTAATGGCAACTTCAATGGTTGCTTGTTCAACAAGTTCATCTTCTTCTAGTAGTACAAGTGATACTACAACAGGAAGTGTAACTGATGGAACTTACACTGCTACAGCAGCAACTTATAACGATAAGAATGTTGTTGTAGAAGTAACAGTGAAAGATGGTGCATTATCAGAAATTAGCATTGATGAAAGTGATAATAACCAACAAATGGCATCTGATGATGATCGTGCTGATTTAGCTAGCCGTATGGTTGAAGCAAATAGTTATGATGTTGATGGTATTTCTGGCGCAACAGTAACATCAAATGGTATTAAGGATGCTGTTAAAGATTGTATGACTCAAGCAGGTTTTATTTTTGAAGAAGAAACAGCGACAAAAGGAGAAGACGAAACAGCAGAATGTGATGTATTAGTTATTGGACTTGGTGCATCTGGTACATTATCTGCAATTAGTGCTGCTGAAAATGGTGCAAGTGTTATTGGTGTAGAAGCTACTGGAGCAATTGGCGGTATGGGTAATGCTGCTCAAGGTATGTTTGCGATTAATACAAAGGAACAAAAAGAACGTTATACAGAAGAAGAATTAGCAGAATATGATGAAGCTTATTGGTATGATCAAATTGTTAGTGAATCTCGTCATATGGGTAACGCTGCATTAATTACAAAAGATATTAATGAATCAGCTACAACAGTTCAATATTTACAAGATCATGGTGTAGCAATGTATTTAAGTGAAACTCCTCAAATGATTGGCCATTTTGACCAAATTGTAGAATATCATAGATGGAATAATACAGAACCATTTGTTCATCTACAAGCTTCTATGGAAGACTTAGGAGTAGATATGCGTATGAATACTACAGCAACTTCATTAACTACTGATGATACAGGTGCTGTAACAGGTGCTATTTGTACAAAAGAAGATGGTGGAACACTAACAATTACTGCAAAAGCTACAATTGTTTCTACAGGTAGTTTTGCTGGTAATGAAGAATTAATGAGAGAAGTATTAACAGATGCAGTTTATGACAATTGCCAAGTTATTCCTGCTCAAGATTTACCGGGTATCGAAATGATGTGGAATGTTGGTGCAGCTAAAGGTGAATTATTACCAATGGCTCATGGTGTAACTAGCTCAGTAACATTAGATGTAGCAACAGAACTAACACTAAATACACCAATCCTTTGGGTAAATAACTTAGGTAAGAGATTCATGAGTTCTAGTGACTTAAAAGAAACAACAAACTTTACAACAGATGTTGTAGCTCAAGGTGGTGTTGCTTATACAATCGTTGATGAAGCTACAGTACAAAGATGGTCTGATGATTCATATGAAAATACAGGCACTTGGGTACATTATTGGGATCATACAGGTATCTTAGATGAAAATGGTGAACATACGATTTATCACGCAACTATTGACTATGATACATTCCAATCTGATTTTGAAAAATTAGAAGAAGCAGGTGAAGGTATTAAAGCTGATACATTAGAAGAAGTAGCTGAATACTTAGGTTGTGATTTAGATGATTTACAAGCAACAATCGCAAGTTATAACACAGCAGTTGAAACAAAAAATGATACTGAATTCCATACTGATCCAGAAGATCTAGTTTATACAGTAGAAGAAGGCCCATATTATGTAACTAAAGGACATGCTGGTATCTTAGTTGCATTAGGTGGTGTAAATACTTCTGATGAATTAGAAGTATTAGATGAAAATAGAAATATTATCCGTGGTCTATATGCTACAGGTAATAACGTTTCAGGTATTAGTGATTTCGTTTATTCTACAATCGAAGGTGTTGGCTTAGGATTCTCTTTAACTAGTGGTCGTTTAGCTGGTCAATACGCTACAGAATATGCATTAAGCAAATAAAATCTTATTGATAGGATTTTAGGTGACAAGTACATTTGTATTTGTCATCTTTTTTTATATCTTTAGCATATATGAAAACATTTTCAGAAATAATTTGTAATAAAAGATAGACAGATGTTAGAAATGGGTGTATATTCCTTGTATGAAAAACATGAACAACGCATTTGCGTATTATTACTTTTACTTTAGATAGTCAGGGCTGTTAGATAGATAATAGCCCGTTTCATGTTGAGGCATTATCTATTGGAAAAAGTCTTAGAGCCATATGGATAATGCCATATGGCTTTTTTAAATGTTTGGAGAGATTTATGGAAATTAAGGTAAGCACAAAACAAAGAACATATCCGATTATTTTTGAGAGAGGCGCTCTTTATAAGGTTAAAGAATTAATTCAACCAAAAGGAAAAGTATTCATCGTTAGTGATGATGGTGTTCCTAAGAAGTGGCAAGATATATTACAAAGTCAATTTGTAGATGCACCAATACATATATTTAAAAATGGTGAAGCTTCAAAAAATATTCATACTTATGAAGAAATATTAAAACACATGCTTGAATGCAAATTATCAAGAAAAGATATGGTTATTGCACTAGGTGGTGGTGTTGTTGGTGATATGGCAGGTTTTGCGGCCGCAACATATATGCGTGGAATTGAGTATGTGAATATTCCTACAACAACTTTATCTGATATTGATTCAAGTATTGGAGGGAAAACAGCTATTGATTTTGCTGGAGTGAAAAACTCGGTTGGATGCTTTTGGCAACCAAGTGCAGTCATTATTGATATGGATACACTTAGCACATTAAGCAAAAGACATTTCAATAACGGTTTAGCTGAAGCGGTAAAAACAGGACTTATCTTAGATGAATCTTTATTCGAACTATTTGAACAAGATGATTATCTAGACCACATAGACGAAATTATTGAAAAGTGTTTATATGCGAAAAGAAAAATTGTTGAAGAAGATGAACGTGAAAGCGGAAGAAGAAAATTATTGAATTTTGGTCATACTTATGGGCATGCATATGAAAGTTATCATGAAATGAATGAGTATTATCATGGTGAATGTGTTGCGATGGGAATGATGACAATACTTAAAAACGAAGAGATAAAAAATCGTTTAGAAAAAGTATTACATCGCTTATCTCTTCCTACAGAATGTGAATATGATCAAGATAAAATCGTAAATCTAATTATGAATGATAAAAAAGCAAATCACTCACATGTAACAATCATACAAGTAGATGAGATTGGAAATGGTCATTTAGAAGATTGGACAATAGAAGATATCAAAAAGGTGCTAAATAAATGAAAAATACGATAGGAAATGAAATAACAATTACATTGTTTGGTGAATCACATGGTGAAGCAATAGGATGTGTACTGGATGGTTTGCCTTCAGGGATAGAAATTAATGAAGAATACATTAATGAAAAAATGAATCAAAGAAAAGCCGTTGGTAAGATTTCTACGGGAAGACATGAAGCGGATGAAGTACATTTTCTTTCTGGTATAAAAGACGAGAAAACAGAAGGAACACCAATCGCAATCATGATTCAAAATACAAATATGCATTCAAAAGATTATTCATCATTAAGTCATATTGCTAGACCTTCTCATGCGGATTATGCAGCTCATATACGTTATTCAGGTTATGAAGATGCTAGAGGCGGAGGACATTTCTCAGGAAGACTAACAGCACCTATTGTTGCGGCAGGATCAATTCTTCGTTATGCACTTGAACAAAAAGGAATTGTAGTCGCAAGTCATATTCAAAATTTACATGGAATAAAAGATAAAGCATTTACTTCGTTAGAACAAGAAATGAATGCAGTAAATCATAAAGCATTCCCGGTATTAGATGATGAAATCGGAATAGTTATGCAAAAAGAAATAGAAGATGCCAAAGATAAACAAGATTCTGTTGGTGGCGTGCTTGAAACTGTAATTACAGGAATTGATGCAGGAATTGGTGAACCAACATTCTCATCAATAGAAAGTAGATTATCTGAAGCAATCTTCTCTATTCCTGCAGTAAAAGGACTAGAATTTGGAAGTGGTTTTGAACTAGCAAATATGTATGGTTCTGAAGCAAATGATGCTTGGATGATACAAAATGGCAAAGCTGTCACAAAAACAAATCACAATGGTGGTATTAATGGTGGAATTACAAATGGTATGCCAATTGTATTTAAAACAGCGATTAAACCAACACCATCTATTTCTCTTACTCAAGATACGATAGATTTTGAAAAGATGGAAAATGTTCAATTGAATATTTCTGGAAGACATGATCCAGCAATTATTCACCGTGCTAGAGCTGTAGTTGATGCTATGACAGCATTTGTAATCGCAGATTTATATATGTCAACTTATGGAAGGAAATGGTTTGAAAAATGAAAAAATTAGGACTAATCGGTTATCCGTTAGGACATAGTTGGTCAAGAGAAATTCATCAATATTTTACAAAACAAAAATATGAACTATTTCCTTTAGAAGAAAAGGATATGATTGATTTCTTGAAGTCTAAAGATTTTGATGGCTTAAATGTAACGATACCATATAAAGAAACAGTTATTCCTTATTTAGATGAACTAGATGATGGAGCTAAAGAAATTGGTGCAGTAAATTGCATTGTTAATCAAAATGGAAAATTAAAAGGATATAACACGGATTACTTAGGCTTTAAACAAATGCTAGTTTCTAATCATATTTCAGTAAATGAAGGGTTAGTAGCTTTGCTTGGTACAGGTGGCGCAAGGAAAGCTTGTGAAAAAGCACTACATGATTTAGGTGCTAATACCATAACCGTTAGTCGAAGTGCTTCTAAAGGAATCACTTATGATGAACTTTATACAAGAGAAAAAGAAATTAGCGTTATTGTAAATACTACTCCTGTTGGTATGAAACCAGATTATGATGGTTTACCAATTGATTTAGATAAATTTACAAATTTAAAAGCAGTAATAGATGTTGTCGCTAATCCAATTATGACTAGACTTCAATTTGAAGCAAAGATGAGAAATATCACTTATCTTGGTGGATTTGAAATGCTAGTTAGACAAGCAATCGTTGCGGACAAGTTATTTTTTGAGAAAGAATTTGATGATGCATTAGTGCAACCATGTATGCAAGAAGTTTTAAAAGAAAAAAGAAATGTTGTCTTAATTGGTATGCCAACTTCTGGTAAGTCAACAATCGCAAAAGTTTTGGCTGAACAAACAGGAAATACACTTGTAGAAATGGATGATGAACTAGTAAATGAATTTGGTACATCAATCAAAGAAGTATTTGCACAAAAAGGTGAAACATATTTTAGAGACGCTGAAACGGAACTAACCCAAAAATTAAGAGATAAAGAAAAATGCATTATATCTTGTGGTGGTGGCGTAATTAAAAGAGAAGAAAACATGCGTAATTTAAACCACAATGGTATTGTAATATGGCTTGATAGAAGCGTTGATAAATTATATGGGACAAGTTCTAGACCGTTATGCAAAGATGATGATGCGATTGGAAAGCTATATAACGAAAGAAAAGATTTATATCAAAAATATGCAGATGTTCGTGTTGAAAACAATGAAACATTAGAAGAAACAGTAGAAAAAGTAATTCAAGTAATAGGGGGAAAATAGAAATGATTATTACATTAAAGAAAAATGCACCACAACAAGCAATTGATGAGTTAATTAATGGTTTTGAACAAAAAGGATTAAAAGTAAATTTCATTCAAGGTGTGAACTACAATGTATTCGGTTTAGTTGGTGATACTACTAGATTAGATGAAAGAGGTATACAAGCAAATGAATGGGTAGATAATGTACAACGTGTACAAGCTCCATATAAATTAGCGAATAGAATGTTTCATCCAGAAGATACTATTGTAGATGTTGCAGGTATCAAAGTTGGTGGAAATGAAAAAATCGCAATGATTGCTGGACCTTGTTCTGTAGAAGGTGAAGATATCGTTTGTGAAATCGCATCGGAAGTAAAAGAAGCTGGTGCAGTAATGCTAAGAGGTGGAGCTTACAAACCTCGTACTTCACCATATGCATTCCAAGGTTTAGGCTATGAAGGAATCTTAGATATGGTTAAAGCTAGAGAAAAGACAGGCTTACCTATTGTTAGTGAATTAATGAGTGCGGATAAAATTGATGAATTTGTAGAAAATGTAGATTTAATTCAAATTGGCGCAAGAAATATGCAAAACTTTGATTTACTAAAAGCTGTTGGTCATATTAACAAACCTATCTTATTAAAGAGAGGTATGTCCGCAACAATTGAAGAATGGATCATGTCTGCTGAATACATTATGTCTAGTGGTAATCCTAATGTTATTTTATGCGAACGTGGTATTCGTACATTTGAAAAATATACACGAAATACAATGGATTTAGCTGTAATTCCTATCATCAAAGAAAAGACACATTTACCTATTATTATTGATCCATCTCATTCAACAGGAGATTGGAAACTTGTAAAAGCTGTATCTTTAGCAGCTATTGCGGCTGGTGCTGATGGTTTAATTATTGAATGTCATACTCATCCTGAAGTAGCTTGGAGTGATGGTATGCAATCACTTAAGCCAAGTAAATTCAAGGATTTAGTTGAAGAAGGACGTAAGGTTGCTCAAGCTGTAGGGAGAGATATTTAATGGAAGTCTTTATTGCTAAAGGGGAAAATAAAGATAGTATAGTCAAAATTCCTACAAGTAAATCATTGTCCCATCGTGCTCTTTTAGCAGCCAGCTTACATAATGGTACATCTGTTATTGAAGATTTAGTGCAAAATAAAGATACTGAAGCGACGATGAGAGTACTTAAAAGTTTAGGTGCATCTATTGAAACAAAAGGAAATAAAACTTATGTTCAAGGTATTTCTTCACTAGATACAAAAATACAAGATGTATTAGATTGTGGTGAATCAGGTAGTACTTTAAGATTTATGATTCCTTTATTTGGATTAATGCAAGAAGAAGTATCTTTTACTGGACATGGTAGATTAATGGATAGACCACAAGATGTATATGAAAAGATATTTCATGATCAAGGTCTAGTATTTGAAAATAAAGACCATATTTTAAAAATAAAAGGTCCATTAAAAAGTGGAACTTATGAAATAGCAGGAAATATTTCTTCACAGTTTATTACAGGTTTATTATTTTCTTTACCATTATTAAAAGAAGATTCTGTTCTTCGTATATTACCTCCATATGAATCAAAGTCATATGTAAAAATGACAGAAGATGTTTTGAAAAAAGCAGGCATTGAAGTTGTTGATGAAGGTGACACGATTTATATCAAAGGAAATCAAACTTATAACAGTATTCAAATGAAAATTGATGGTGATGATTCACAAGCTGCTTTCTTTGCATGTTTATCACAAACAAAAAAAGAAAAAATTACGATTGATGGGATGAGTTCAACATCTAAACAAGGTGATCATGAAGTAGTAAATATTCTAAAAAATATGGGTGTAATCGTTGAAGAAAATGAATTATCAACAACTATTAATCCTAATGTATTAAAAGGAAGTGTTGTGGATTTAGCAGATTGTCCAGATTTAGGCCCAGTATTATTTGCATTAGCAAGTATTATTCCTGGGAAAACAACATTTACAAATGCATCTAGATTAAGAATTAAAGAAAGCGATAGGATTGCTTGTATGGAAGAAGAACTAAAGAAATTAGGTTGTAATATTTCTTCTACTTTCGATACAGTTACAATTCAAGGAATTAATGAGATAAAAGAAAATATGCATTTAGATGGCCATAATGATCATCGTATTGTGATGGCATTAAGTGTATTACTTTCTTCTAGCGTAGTAGGTGGATATATAAATGGTGCAGAAGCGATTAGTAAGAGTTATCCTAATTTCTTCGAAGATTTAGAAAAATGTGGTGTAGAGGTAAAAAAATATGATTAGTAAAATGGCGAAAATTACTATTGTTGGTTTAGGACTTTTAGGCGGAAGCTATGCAAAAGGTTTCTTTAATGCTGGATATCATAATGTTTATGGTATTGATATTGATCCTGAAGCAATTACCTTTGGTAAAAAGTATAACTGGATAAAAGATGGTGGTAGTGATCCAGCTATTGCTCAAAACAGTGATATTGTGATTTCAGCTCTATATCCACATACTTTTGTAGAATGGGTTAAAGAAAATCAACATTATTTAAAACCAGGTACTGTATTAACAGACGTAACAGGTATTAAAAGAGAAGTAGTAAAGGAAATTAAGGCAATATTAAGAGATGATATTATCTTCATTCCATGCCATCCAATGGCAGGTAGAGAATATAAAGGGATTCAATATGCTGATGCTAGTTTATTCCATAGTGCCAATTTCATCATTATTAAAGATGAAGAAACAAATCCTATAGGCTTAGAAACAGCATATGATATTGCAAAAATATTATCTTTTAAGCATATTGCGGAGCTAACTGCAGAAGAACATGATGAAATGATTGGCTTCTTATCACAATTAACACACGTTATCGCTGTATCTTTAATGAACGCTAATGATAATTCACATTTAGCTGAATATACAGGGGATAGCTTTAGAGATTTAACACGTATCGCTAAGATTAATGAAAACTTATGGCCAGAACTATTTATTCTAAATAAAGACTATTTGATTCATGAAATTAATCAATTTGTAGATGAAATGAATGATTTTAAGAATTTACTAGAAAAAGATGATTTTGCTGGAATGAAAAATAAATTAATTCAATCTACAGAAAGAAGAAAGGCATTTGATAAAAAATGAAAATCATGGTAATTAACGGCCCTAACCTAAATATGGTTGGAATCAGAGAAAAGAATATTTATGGAACGATGTCTTTTAGTGACATGATTGATTATATTGAACAAGAAGCGAAAAAAAGAAATGTAGAAGTTTCTTGTCGTCAATCTAATCATGAAGGTGACTTAGTGGATTGGATTCAAGAAGCTTATTTTGAAAAATATGATGGTATTGTGATTAATCCGGGTGCATATACTCATACAAGTATTGCTTTAGCTGATGCTGTAAAAGCAATTGCACCATTACCAGTCATTGAAGTTCATATTAGTGATATCAATAGTCGTGAAGAATTTAGACATATATCTTATGAAGCGCCTTATTGCTTAGATCAAATAAAAGGACATGGTATACAAGGCTATATAGAAGCAATTGATGAAATTATTTCTAATGTTCACTGAAAATTCATATAAGCGTGATATAATTCACATGTTATGAAAAAGAGAGAAGTAATTATATTAGTAGTACTTGCATTAATTGCAGGTGGGGTCATTGCTTATTTTAAATGGCCAAAACAAGAAGAAACAGAACCAACAACTTTAGTAGCTATCCAACATGGAAATACAATTCTTAAAGAATTTGATCCATCAGTAGATGCTATTTATGAAGTGACAGGTGATTATGGAAAAATGCAAATTGAAGTCAAAGACGGTAAATGGCATGTAAAAGAAGTTGAATGTCCAAATCACATTTGTGAGGCTATGGGATGGGTTGATACAAGTGAAATTATTCCTATCACATGTCTTCCAAATAACATTATTATCTTTGTGGAGGAGACAACAGAGTGACAATCCAAAAAACAAGGCACTTCGTATATTTAACATTACTTAGTGCTATGGCAATCACTTTAAATTTAATTGAGTCAATGTACATTGGCTCCTTTTCCTTTGGCATTCGTATAGGACTAGCAAATATTATCGCTTTAATCACAATAAACTTATTAAGTTCAAAAGATATGATTATTGTGAATGTCATGCGAGTAATGATTGGAAACTTATTAAGAGGACTTATTTTTGGTAGTACATTCTGGATTAGTTTAGGTGGTGTATTTCTTTCAAGTGTAGCTTTGATGATTTTACATAAAACAAAATCTAGCTTGATGTTTACTGCCGTAATATGTTCAATCAGTCATTCAGTTGGACAAGTATTAGTTGTAATGTTTTTCTATAAACAAGCTGCTATTGCGGCAATATTACCATATCTACTACTTGGATCTATACCAATGGGCTTTTTAACAGGATATACAGCAAAACTTGTTTTAGAGCGGATTAAACCAATAAAACTAGATGTCTAACATGTTACTTGATTGTGACATGTTTTTTTTGCTGAAATATAAAAATGAAAATAGTTTCAGAAAATACTTACAAAAGTGAAAGAAAAGTGAAAAAATAAGTTCATTTTTCTTGCAATGAAAAAATGAACTTATATAATATTGAGTATGTTACATTTTTAGTAACGATGAAATCGGGGGAAATTAAGTATGAATTTCAAAAAACTATTAAAAGGAGGTATGGTTGTTGCGATGACTGCATCTATGGTAGCATGCGGATCTAGCAATAGTGGTTCGTCATCCACAGACAACTCTTCCTCAACAGCTGACGCTTCAAGCACAGCTTCATCAACTGCAGGTGCAATCAAATTAGGCTTCTCAGGACCTCTTACAGGTGGTGCTGCCGTTTATGGTAATGCCGTTAAGAATGCTGCAGAACTAGCAGTAGAAGAAGTAAATGCACTTGGTGGTGTACAATTTGATCTACGTGTAGAAGATGATACACATGATGCTGAAAAAGCAGTTACTGCTTATGGTGTATTAAAAGACTGGGGTATGCAAGTATCTCTATTAACAGTTACTAGTGCTCCTGGTGCTGCTGTAGCTCCACTTTATAATGAAGACAATATTTTCGCTATTACTCCAAGTGGAAGTTCTTTAGCAATTGTTTATCAAGATGCTGATTCACAATCTAATCCTTATGGAAATGTATTCCAAATGTGCTTCACAGATCCTAACCAAGGTGTAGCTTCTGCTGATTACATTGACGAACATGCTAATCTATTAGGTGAAAAAGTTGGTATCATCTACAAATCTGATGATAACTATTCAACAGGTATCTATGAAAAATTTATTGCTGAAGCTGAAACTTTAGGTCTATCTGTTGTATATTCAGGAACATTTGATGATTCAAATGCGAGTGATTTTAGTGTTCAATTACAACAAGCTATGGATAGCAACGCAACACTATTATTCTTACCTATTTACTATGATCCAGCTGCAACTATCTTAAAACAAGCTAATGATATGGGTTACCAACCAACATTCTTTGGTGTAGATGGTATGGATGGTATTCTTTCTCTTGAAGGATTCGATACAAGTCTAGCTGAAGGCGTTTACCTATTAACACCATTCTCAGCTGATGCTACAGATGAAAAGACAGTTAATTTCGTTACTAAGTATCAAGAAAAATATGGTGATACTCCTAACCAATTCGCTGCTGATGCTTACGATTGCGTATATGCTATTTACCAAGCTGCTACTGCTGCTGGACTAGATGGTAGTATGAGTGCAAGCGATATTTGTGATGCATTAAAAGAACAATTCACTTCTATGACATTTGATGGTATTACAGGTACTGAAGTTACTTGGAATGCTTCTGGTGAAGTGAGCAAGTCTCCAAAGGCTGTCGTCATTACTGATGGCGTATATGTTGGCGTTGAAGACTAATTTACTTTAAATAGAAAAATTAGATTTAATTCAAAGGGTTGCCAACGAATTTTCTAGTGGCAACCCTTTGTTTTATAGGAAAGAAAGGGGATTTGTATGGCTTTTCTATCATATTTAATTAGTGGTCTAAGTTTAGGAAGTGTTTATGCAATCATAGCTCTTGGTTATACCATGGTTTATGGAATTGCAAAAATGTTGAATTTCGCACATGGCGATATCATCATGATTGGTGCATATGTATCTTATTTTGCACTTAGCTATTTTAATTTACCAATACTTGTCGCGGTGCTCTTCTCTGTTTTAGTTTGTACAGTACTTGGTGTTGTTATCGAAAGACTTGCATATAAGCCACTTCGCCAAGCATCTAGCTTATCTGTATTAATTACAGCTATTGGCGTGAGTTATTTCTTACAAAATGGTGCACAACTAGTATGGTCAAGTGCGACTAAGGTATATCCATCTGTAATTGGTAATGGAGCAATTAAACTATTTGGTGGTGTTTTATCAATTTCTTATTTAACAATCATTACAATCTTAACTTGTGTTGTTGTTATGGTTTGCTTAACTTTATTTATTAATAAAACAAAAACGGGTAAAGCAATGCGTGCTTGTTCAGAAGATAAAGGTGCTGCAGAACTTATGGGTATTAATGTAAATACAACAATTTCAATTACTTTCGCCATTGGTTCTGGTTTAGCAGCTATTGCGGCGGTATTACTTTGCTTAACATATCCTTCTGTTTATCCAACTTTAGGATCTATGCCTGGTATTAAAGCATTTACTGCTGCTGTATTTGGCGGTATTGGATCAATTCCTGGTGCGTTACTTGGTGGTTTAATGCTTGGAATTATCGAAACATTATCAAAAGCGTATATTTCTACTCAATTATCTGATGCGATTGTATTTGGTGTATTGATTGTTATCTTACTCATTAAACCAGCTGGTTTATTAGGTCATAAGACAAATGAAAAGGTATAGGTGAAAAATATGAATATGGTTAAAAAGTTATTTGATCAAAAACATAGAAGTCGTACTACATCTTTTATTCTAGTTCTTGCATCATATGTGATTATTGAAGCAATGCTTCATTCAGGAAATTTATCTAGTTTATTCCAAAGTTTATTAGTTCCTGTAACTTGTTATATTGTTGCGGCCCTTGGCTTAAACCTTAATGTTGGTTTTTCAGGAGAATTAAATCTAGGACAAGCTGGATTTATGAGTGTTGGTGCATTTACTGCAGTTTGTGTTTCTGGTTTTACTGCTAGTTTTATTCCAAATGCAATTGTTAGACTTTGTGTAGCAATTATTGTTGGAGCACTAGTCGCTGCTTTATTTGGATTATTAATTGGTATTCCTGTATTAAAATTACAAGGTGACTATCTAGCAATCGTTACATTAGCGTTTGGACAAATTATTAAGAGCTTAATTAACAATATGTATTTAGGCTTTGACGATACAGGTTTCCATTTTAGTTTTGTTACAAAAAATATTACTTTAAATACTGGCGGAAAAATGCTATTAAACGGTCCAATGGGAGCTACTGGTACTGAAAGAATTAGTAATTTCACAGCAGGAATTATTCTAATCATTCTATCTTTATTTATCATTTATAACTTAATTGATAGTAAAAAAGGTAGAGCAATCATGGCTACTAGAGATAACCGTATTGCGGCAGAAAGTGTTGGTATCGATATTTCTAAAACAAAAATGCTAGGATTTGTATTATCTGCTTCTCTAGCTGGTGCAGCTGGTGCATTATATGCATTGAATTATTCTACTTTAGTTCCTGGTAAATTTGATTTTAACTTATCCATCTTGATTCTAGTTTATGTTGTATTAGGTGGTCTAGGTAGTATCAATGGAACATTAATTTCTACTGTTGCTTTAGTATTACTACCAGAATTATTACGTGAACTACAAGATTACAGAATGTTAATTTATGCAGTTGTCTTAATTTTAATTATGTTAGTTCGTAACAATGCAAAACTTGCAGTACAAGCGAAAAAGATAAAGATGGCATGTAAAAAGCGTTTTGCTAAAACACCGAAGGAAAGAGGGGAATAAATATGAGTGAAAAGAATACTCCGATTCTGGAAGTTAAAGATTTAGGTATTGATTTTGGTGGTTTAACTGCTGTTAATGGTTTAAATCTTAATGTTTATCCTAAAGAAATTGTTGGTTTAATTGGCCCAAATGGTGCAGGTAAAACAACTGTATTTAATATGCTTACAAAAGTATATGACCCTACTCGTGGTGATATATTACTTGATGGACAAAGTACAAAAAAGCTTAATACTGTAGAAGTAAATAAAGCAGGTATTGCTAGAACTTTCCAAAATATTCGTTTATTTATGAATATGAGCGTACTAGATAACGTAAAATTAGGTATGCATAATGAATTAACTTATTCAACTGTATCTGCAATTCTTAGAACAGGTAAATATAAGAAACAAGAAGAAGAAGCGAATGCCAAGGCAATGGAACTATTAAAGATATTCAACCTTGATGAACAAGCGGATTGGATTAGTAGTAGTTTACCTTATGGTGCGCAAAGAAGATTAGAAATTGCTAGAGCCCTAGCAACTAATCCAAAACTATTATTACTTGATGAACCTGCTGCGGGTATGAATCCACAGGAAACTGAAGAATTAATGAATACGATTCGTTTTGTAAGGGATCATTTTGGTATATCAATTCTATTGATTGAACATGATATGAAACTCGTTATGGGAATTTGTGAACGAATTACAGTACTAAATTATGGCATGATGCTTGCGTCTGGTACGCCTAGTGAAATTCAAAATAATCCACAGGTTGTTAAAGCGTATCTTGGAGAATAATATATGTTAAAAGTAGAAAATCTTGTTGTTAGTTATGGAATGATTGAAGCAATCAAAGGTATATCTTTTGAAGTAAAAGATGGTGAAATTGTCACTTTGATTGGTGCTAATGGTGCAGGTAAAACAACAACAATGCAAACAATATCTGGTTTATTAAAACCTGCATCTGGTTCAATCACATTAGATGGAGTTGAATTAACTAAAATTCCAGCACATAAAATTGTTTCTTGTGGTCTTGCACAAGTTCCTGAAAGAAGAAGAGTATTTACACAACAATCAGTTGAGGATAATCTTCAATTAGGTGCTTATACAAGAAAAGATAAAGCTGAAATTCAAAAAGATCTTGAAGAAGTATATGAGTGGTTCCCTCGTCTAAAAGAACGTCGTAAACAACTTGCTGGTACTCTTTCTGGTGGTGAACAACAAATGCTAGCTATGGGTAGAGCATTAATGGCTAAACCTAAAATTATGTTGCTAGATGAACCTTCAATGGGATTATCTCCATTATTAGTTAAGGAAATTTTCCATATTATTGAAGAAATTAATAAAAAAGGTACTACAATTTTCTTAGTTGAACAAAATGCGAAAATGGCACTTGCAATCGCAAATCGTGCATATGTTCTAGAAACTGGTAAAATAACATTAGAAGGAACAGGAGCAGAACTTGCAAGTGACCCTCGTGTTCAAAAAGCATACCTAGGAGGATAATAAGTATGTATGTAAAAGATCATATGACAAAAAATCCATATTGCATTACAAGTGATACTTCTATATCAAGTTCACTTGAAATTATGGATAAACACAATTTCCACCGACTACCAGTAGTTGATGAAAAAGGGAAATTAATTGGACTAGTTACTGAAGGATTAATTTCTGAAAGCTCTGGAAGTAATCGAACATCTTTATCAATCTATGAACTAAATTATTTGTTATCTAAGACAAAAGTGAAAGATATCATGATTAAAGAAGTTATCACAATCACTCCTGAAGTTTTAGTTGAAGAAGCTGCAGAAAAAATGAGAAAACATCATATCAATGTTTTACCTGTAGTAGATGATACAAATAAAGTAGTTGGTATTATTACAGAAAGTGATATTTTCTCTGCTTTTATGGATTTATTAGGATATCCAGTAAAAGGATCACGTTTCTCAATTTATATTCCTGAAGATGCTTATGGTATTTTAGGAAAGATTGGTGAAATCTTTGCACAAAATAATGTTAGCTTACTAAGACTAGCTGTATATCATAGTGAAAGAGGAATTGAAGTAGTAGTAATTACGGAAGAAAAATGTCCTCAAATGAAAGATATTCTTGTTCAAGCTGGTTGGGAAGTTGTAGACGCTAGAAGTTAAAAATTGAATAAAAATGATGTGAAAAATATGAATGACGAAAGTTATTCATATTTTTTTTGACTTTTTTTGAGGATTTACGATTTTTTTGCGAATAAGTATATATAGGGAGGTCAAGAAGATGACAGAGAAAAATACAAAAATGAAAGTAGAAAAAGGACGTAATGTTATTGTTGGATTACATGGAGATGGATGGGATTATGAATTCTCTTTTCCATCAACGGGGACAGTTGATATTTTGGATCTTGCTAAATGCCAAGTTGCATTAGACGAATATCACAAATTTATGAAAACTGTTCGCCAAGAAGCTGAGAAATGCAATCGAGATTATGCAAAGGCAATAGAAAAGATTTTAGACAATATGCCAGATGATCGATTCATTAAAATTTACTTATTAGGAACTTGGGATGAATCTTTTCCAGAAATGATGGAAGAGCTATGTGGAAACGATATTCGTCTAGGATTTAGTTTGTTGAAATCGAAATTAAGCAGTAATTCTGAACGAAAAAGAGGATTAGAAATATTAAGAGGTGAAAGTCTAGGACTTAGTTTAAGCAAAATATCTGTGCTATCAAAGATTCCTGAAGAAGAATTACTCAAATTAATTGAACGTTGTTAGTAAGCAGACTAGAGGTGTCTTATGAAAGAAAGAATAATTCGCAAGATTCTATATATCGTAATTACTGCTTCAGCAATTTTACTTCTTATTGCATTAGGATTTCATGTTCGCTTAAATGATGAGTTACAACTACAAAAAACTTGTGTTGCCGCAAAAGATATATTGCCTAGGGAAAAGATAAACGAAAGTGATCTAATTGAAATTGAAGTTCCAAAAGCATATTTACAGGATTATACCTATACAACTAAAGAAGAAATTATTGGTAAATATACAGAAATACAAGGAATGATTCCTGCAGGTTCACCTTTTTATAAATCAATGTTATTTGATGAATCTGATTTGCCAGATAATCCATTTACACAATTAAGAAGTGGGCAAGCAGCGTATTCGATGAATGTTGATTTAACAAGTTTAGGTGGCGTATTAAAAAGTGGGCAAAGAGTAGATATTCATTATTCTATTGTGACAAATGATTTATCTTTAACAGATTGTTTGATTGAAAATGTACGAATTATTTCGATTAAAGATCATCGAGGAATAGATGTAGAAAGCGATGAAAGTTCTAAAACACCTTATTTAGCAATCTTAGCAGTAAATGAAGAAGATGTAAGTTTATTAACATTAGCTGATTCTTTAGGACAAGTAAAACTGATTACTTCTAGTTCAACCTATGATTCAGAATTAGAAGCTTCAAGAGTACAAGACTCAAAGATATTAGCTTATTTAGATCAAAAGCAAAATTCAATAATAAATGGATAAGAAAAGGAGAAGAGAATGAAAAAATTATTATCGTTATTTTTGTGTATACCAATGTTATTTATAAGTTTATTTATGGCTCATGCCGAAGAAAAAGAGTCTTATGAATTATATATTCAAGATGAATCAGAAAATTTAAAAGAAGTTACTATACTTGACTTTGATGCGTCACAAGAAGAATTATATCGAGAAACAATTGGTGTAATTTTAAATGAAAGAGAACATATCGGAGAGATTTATGCGGGATACTCTATTTCTCAAGATGATTTAGATAAAGATACAGAGTATACATTTGTAATTAAGAATTTACCAAATGATGAACAAATGATGTTATTTCATATTTTAGATGTTGATCAAAAAATGACAGAACAAGTCTTGTTTGAAAAAACAGAAGATGGGATTCAATTTAAAGCAAAACCAAATTCATTATTCTTTTTTGTACATATGGATGAAATAGAATCATATGATAACGAAATTATGTTGTTAAGTGATGAAGCTTCCAATAAAGTATCGCAAGATTTTTACTATTCAGGAAATGTACAAGAATTTACAGCACCATGTTCTACAACCTATAAGTTAGAAGTATGGGGCGCTTCAGGTGGTAAAGATAAACAACATGAAGCAGCTGGTGGAAGAATTATGGATGGTGGTAGAGGAGGCTACTCTTCAGGAGAAGTCAATCTACAAAAAGGGCAAAAGTTATATATCGTCGTTGGTGGAGAAGGTGAATCATATGCCTTTAATAATAGCGGTGGTGGATATAACGGAGGTGGTGATGCTGGTGGTGACCTTTCTTCAGGTGGCGGAGGTGGCGCAACACATATCGCTACAATGAATCTAGGTGAATTATCACATTATTCTAATAATCGTGATGCTGTATTAATCGTTGCTGGTGGCGGTGGTGGCGGTGGCTATTTTAGCACTGGTGGCCATGGCGGTGGTTTAACTGCAAATGCGGATAGTAGTGGAAGAAGTAAAGGTGGCGCAGCTGGATTTGGTTCTGGTCAAAGTAGAAAAAGTACAGATGATGGTGCAGGAGCAGGCGGCGGTTGGACAGGTGGTAAAGTTTACGTCGACGCAAATGACTATGGAGCAGGTGGCGGAACAGGCTATTTAGGAAATATTCAAAATGGATATAGTGAAATAGGAAATAACTCTGGTAATGGTCGAGCAAGACTAACTTGGACAAATGAAGTAAGTTTAGATATTCAATATTTAGATAAAGATACAGAAAAAAGTGTATTTGAAACACACCATGAATCATTACTTCCTGAATCATCTTATTCTGTTGAATCTCCAGTAGTAGAACATTATTTGTTAGAAGATGAATCGCAAAAATTAATCCAAGGAACTTTATCTTCAGATACAATCGTCAAAGTCTATTATAAAAAACTACCTGATTTAAAGAAGACTGTTAAAAGTAATGATGAAGATGTAAATGAAAAATATATTCAAAAAGGACAAGAATTGACTTATTCGTTAGAAATTGAAAACTCGTTTAATCGAGAAATGAAATATGTGATTGAAGATGTAGTCCCTAATGGATTAGATGTGATTACAATTAACCAAAATGGTGAGAAAAAAGATAATACGATTACTTGGAATTTAACATTACCTGCTAATAGTAAAAAAATAGTTTCCTTTGTCGCAAAAACAAATGGGGATGGATTAAGTATTGCGAATACCGCAAAAGCTAAGATTGAAAATCAAGAAGTGCCATCGAACACAGTGAATGTATATACACCAACTTTACCAATTAAAATGGTTCAAAATATTCAAGGTCAAGACATTCATGAAGAATTAATAAAAAAAGAGGATACATTAATTTATCAAATTAAAGTAAAAAATAACGCTAATAGTGTAAAAGACTTTAAGATTTTGGATACATTATTAGATGAATTAGAATATTTTGATATTAGTGATCAAGGTGTAATCGAAGGTGATGAACTTGTTTGGAATCTTCAACTACAAGCGAGTGAAGGGAAAGTATTAACTTTTAAAGCAAAGATAAAAAAAGATATTAAAGATATAACAAATGTTGTAAAGCAAATTGTTGATCAAACTAGTGTGGATAGTAATGTAGTGAAAAACTATGTGGCTAAAGAGCCAGTGAAGAAAGTACTCAATAAGAATAATGAAAGTATTGATCAAGAAATTATTAAGAAAAATGATGAAGTTCAATATATTATTTCTTTAGAAAATACTGCAAACACGGTAAAGACATTTACGGTAGAAGATGAGTTACCACAAGATTTTGAATTAATTTCTATTAATACCGATGCGGATATTCAAGATGGATTCATTACTTTAACGAAGGAACTTCCAGCAAATACTACTTTTGATATCGTTATTAAAGGTAAACCGTTAAAAGATAGTACAACCTATACAAATACTGCTAATGTAAAAGTGGATCACTTAAATTTTGATACAAATGAAGTAACGGCTTTTACAAGTACACCACCAACCAAAAATGTATTTGATGAACAAAATAACAATATAATGAATGCTTTAATTTATGCTGGTGAAAATCGTAAGTTAACTTATACAATTACAATCCATAATCCTTCTTCTTTAGAAAAAGAATTTGAAGTTAAAGATACCTTAAATAAAGCACTTATATTTGTGTCCGCAAGTGATGAAGGAAAATATTCTAATGGAGTAGTTCAGTGGAAATTGAAATTAGCTGCTAATGAAAAGAAAGTATTAAGTCTAATTGTTAAACCAAACGATGAATATGTTGGGGAAAAGTTAACGAATACTGCGACAATTTCTTCTAATCGATATAGTGAAAATACAAATACAGTTGTGAATTATTTTGATGATAAACCAGAAAAAATTCAAGTAAAAGGATCTGTAAGATGGGATGATGGTGATAATAAAGATAAGTTAAGACCTGGAGCTGTAACAATCCGTTTATATGCAAATGGAACAGAAATCCGAAATCAAAAAGTAATTACAAATAGTGATATGACATTCTTATTTGATCAAGTACAAAAATATCAAAAAGGAAAAGAAATAGAATATACAATTACTGAAGATGAAATTAGTGGATATACAACTACAATTAAAGAATTAAATCATCATGAATTTGAAGTGATGAATAAACATGTTGTAGGTGAAAAAGTAAAACCAATTACGCCTACTACTAAACCTACAGTAATGACAAGCAAAGTAACAAAAGCAGCTCCAAATACGGGAGATAATTATTCTATAGTACTACCAGCTTCTGCTGCAGTATTTGCATTAATGCTAGGTGTAATGATCATTTTATCATTAAGAAAATGGAAATAAGGAAGGTGAAAACATGTTATATAAGTCTTATCAACATATTGAAAAATTAGGAAGAGAAGAGTGTGAAGGAATACTAAATGGTATTGTTAGTGTGCAAACCAAAATAGATGGAACAAATGCTGTAGTATTTTTAGGTGATGATAATAAAGTACATGCTGGTTCTAGAAAAAAAGAATTAACGCGAGAACAAGATAATCATGGATTTTATCAAATGATAGAACAAGATGAAAATATACATGCTTATTTATTGAAACATCCAACACATTATTTATATGGTGAATATTTAGTTCCACATACAATAAAAACATATACAAGTGATGCTTGGAATAAGTTCTATATCTTTGATGTATTTGCACTAGATGGGAATTATGGAAGATATTTATCTTACGATGAATATGTACCATTACTTGAAGAATTTCATTTAGCTTATATTCCAGAAATTGCTAGGCTAGAAAATCCTACAATCGAAGAAGTAGCTAATTGTATCAAAAAGTCTCATTATTTGATGCCAGAAGAATGTGTTCCTGAAGGAGTAATAGCGAAAAATTACAATTATAAAAATAAATGGGGACATGTTGTTTGGGGTAAAATCGTATCTGAAGAATTCTTTAACAAAAAACAAAAACTTCGCACGAAGAATCATGATGTTAAATCTTCAAATTTTGAAGAAAAAATAGCAAATCAATATATTACAGATCCTGTTATTTTTAAAGAATATGCAAAAGTGAAAAATGATTATCCTAATGCTTCAAGACAAGAACTAATAGGACGAGTATTAACTTCAGTATATGAATCATTCTTAAAAGAAGATTTACTAACGGTTTTACGTAAAAATAAAAATTGTACGATTAATTTTGGCACAATGAAAAGTGAGTCCAATAAAAGAGTTAAAGAAGTATTGAGAGAAGAACTATTTTAATAAAAAAGGCAGGAGAGTATGCGTTTCTCCTGTCTTTTTGTAATTTATTTTTTGTGATTTTCTAGATATTCCATGATTTGTACAGCATTACTTGCGGCACCTTTTCTAATTTGATCACCACAACACCATAATAGTAAACCATTTTCATTACATAATGATTGACGAATACGACCAACATGAACTAAATCTTGATTACTTGTTTCTAGTGGCATTGGTACGTGTTCTTTTACAAGTACATCTCCTGTAAAATTAGCAATTTCTTTTTCTGCTTGTTCAATTGAAATAGGATCTTCTGTAATGATAGATAAGCTAATAGAATGACTTCTAAATACAGGAACACGAACGCATGTACAAGATACATTTAAGTCATCTAAATGAAGAATCTTTCTTCCTTCATTTTGCATTTTCATTTCTTCAGTTGTATATCCATTATCTGTATAAGAACCTATTTCAGCGATAACGTTATATGCAATTTGACTAGGAAATACAGAAGGTGTGAACTCTTTTTGATCATGAATCGCGTCAATTTCTTCTCTTAGTTCATTTAAACCATGTATTCCAGCACCAGAAACAGCTTGAAATGTAGTGGCTGTAATTTCTTTAATCTTTGTTACTTTAGCAATAGGGGCAATAGCCATCAAAGCAATAATTGTTGAACAATTTGGATTAGCAATTAAACCATGATGTTTTAAAGCATCTTCACCATTAATTTCTGGTACAACTAGAGGAACATCTTTTTCTAAACGGAATGCACTAGAATTATCAATGAATATTGCGCCTGACATTTGAATATAAGGGTAATATTCTTTAGATAAGGCATTTGATACTGCTCCTAAAACATAATCTAAATGATCAAAAGAATGTTCATTTACTGCTTCAATTTCAATAGTTGTATCTTTAAATGGTATTTTTTTACCAACAGATTTAGAACTGGCAAATAAATGTATTTCGTCAACTGGTAAATTTCTTTCTTCAATGCAAGTGAGCATTTGTCTACCAACAGCACCAGTAGCTCCTAATATTCCAATATTCATTTACTTTCCTCCGATATAAATTTTGCATATATAGCATGTATTGCTTTTTCGAAATCAGAATCATCTACACCAACTACGATTGATAATTCATCAGATGATTGATTGATAACTTTGATATTAATTTTATTACGTCCAAATTCAGATAGTAGTCTACCTGATTGACCAGGAACATCTTTCATTGCTCTACCAACAACCGCAACTAATGCTAGATGATTTTCTATATGAATATCATCTGGTTTAAGTTCTGCTTGAAGCTTAGCAACTATTTCATATAAACATTGTTCAATAGCACTTGTACTAACAATGACAGAGAAAGTATCAACAGTAATTGGTACACTCTCTATAGAAATATGATAATCTTCAAAGATTGTTAATATCTTTCTTAAGAAACCAACTTCAGCAGAAGAATGATTCTTTACTAAAGTAATAACTGTAAAGTTCTTTTTTCCTGTAATCCCTGTTATTGAATGAGGAGGATTAATCGCATCCATCTTAGAACAATCATTTAGAATAATTGTTCCAGGGTCACTAGGATCATTTGTATTTTTTACATTAATTGGAATGTTTTTTGAACGTACTGGAAAAACAGCGTCATCATGTAAGACATTAGCTCCCATATAACTCATTTCTCTTAGTTCATTGTAGTTGATACAAGGAATATGAAGAGGATTATGAATGATACGAGGATCAGCCACAAGAAATCCAGAAACATCAGTCCAGTTTTCGTACATGTCCGCATCTACAACATTTGCAATGACTGCTCCAGTAATATCTGATCCACCACGACTCATAATTTTAATTACACCATTAGGTAATGCACCATAAAATCCTGGGATAACAATTCTCTTGTTAGAAGGATGTTCAGATAATTTTTGTTTCGTTACTTCTAAGTCAATTTCACCATCATATTTAAATGCAATAATGTCTTTTGCATCAATAAAATCCGCATCTAAATATTCAGCTAAACATAAAGCAGTTAAATATTCACCACGACTAACTAAATAGTCAATAGAACAATCATTTTGTAGTTGTTCCTTGATGAGATTAAATTCTGTATCTAAATCTATAGATAGATTTAAATCATTTTTTATTGCAACATATTTTTGCTTAATGAGATTAAATATTTCATCATAGGAAACACCATATTTACGATGGGCATCACATAAATAGAGAAGATCAGTTATTTTATGATCTTCGTGATTTTCTTTACCGCAAGCACTTGTGATAATAAATTTAGTATTACTGTTTTGTTCGATAATATTTTTAACTTTTTGAAATTGTTTGGCATTTGCTACAGAAGAACCACCAAACTTCGCTACTGTAATCATTCTTCTACCTCCGCAATAAATAAATCATCTAATTCCTGCAACATTGGATTTAATTCAAATAATGATACTTTTTTGGTAATCCAAGTATGTTCATCGATTTCTTTTTCAATGAATGATTTGCTTAAATTACATTGTTCAGAATGAATGTAATAGATACCACATGGAGAATAAATTGAACTTTTTGTGATATTAGAATATGTGTTACTTGTTTGTTTATTTTTTATATCTAATAAATCTTGCACTACAGCATGTGCTGTAGGTAAGGAACCTGCTCCTTGACCAACAAATGATGCTTCACCAAGAGTAGCAGAATTTGTACAAAAATAATTAAAATTATAAGGTATATGACTTTCTACTAAATGATTTGCTACAAAAGTAGGGATAACATATAAACTTATAGAATGTTCTTTATAATATCCTTTGCCAAGTAATTTAATTGTTGCACCAATTGATTTAGCATATGTAAAGTCATCTTTTCTTATATTTTGAATACCAAAAGTAGGGATAGTTTTAGGATCAATATATGTATTGAAACAAGTATAAGCACTAAGTGATGTTTTATAGCAAGTATCACATCCACATATATCATCTGTAGGATCTTTTTCAGCATATCCTTTTTCTTGTGCATTTTTTAAAGCTTGTTCAAATGAAAGAGAATCATTTTCCATGCTATAAAGAATATAGTTAGTTGTACCATTCATAATTCCTCTAAAGGAATCAATTTGATCAATTTGACTGATTCTATTACATTCATGTATCCAAGGAATACCACCACCAACACTAGCTTCATAGCTAAGAGAAACGTTGTTGTTTTCAGCTAATTCAAATAATTCTAATGCATATGTCGCTAACATTTTTTTGTTAGACGTCACAACATTTTTATGTTTTCCTAAAGCTTGCTTTACATAAGTATGTGCTGGCTCTAAACCACCAATACATTCTACAATCGTATCAATATCTGGATCATCTAAAATATCATTGATATCGATTGTAGCCCTAGCATCTTGAAGAGAATTTAAGTCTTTTACTAATATCATTTTGATTTGAATCGTATTATTTGAAAGAGAATTATCGATAATCTCTTTAACACCACTGCCTACTACGCCATGCCCTAATAAACCTATTTGCATGCGACCTCCTCGTTCACAAGTAAGATACACTTGTTTTTAGAATACAAACATATTATCATTCTATCAGTTACTTTACAAGGAGATAAGAAGATGCCTAAATATCAAAGTACTAGAGGAAATAAAGAACTAGCTACTTCACATATAGCGATTATTCAAGGACTAGCAAAAGATGGTGGATTATATACACCAACTGATTTAAATGAAAAGATAAATTTAAATGAATTTGTTTCATTAACATATCAAGAAATGGCTGAAAAAATACTATCCATATTTTTAGATGATTATACAAGTGAAGAAATTCATACATGTGTATCACAAGCATATGATACTAAATTTGATACAAAAGAAATTGTACCAATTAGAAAAATTAATGATGGTTATTTAATGGAATTATGGCATGGACCAACATGTGCATTTAAAGATATTGCTTTAACACTATTACCATATTTATTACTTACATCTTATAAAAAAGAAAAGCGACAAGATCAAATCGCAATATTAACAGCTACTTCTGGTGATACAGGTAAAGCAGCTATTTCTGGTTTTAGCGATGTAGAGCATACTTCAATTACGGTTTTTTATCCTGAAATTGGTGTGTCTGAAATTCAAAAAAGACAAATGGTAACTTCAACTGGTAAAAATGTTGATGTAATTGCGGTAAAAGGTAATTTTGACGATTGTCAAAGACTAGTAAAAGAAGCGACGAGTAATCAAGAAGTATTAGATAGTTTAAAAGGAATATCGATTTCTTCTGCTAATTCAATTAATGTTGGACGCTTAACACCACAAATTGTTTATTATGTTTCTAGCTACATGAAATTAGTAGAAAGAAAAGAAATTCAACTAGGTGATGAAGTGAATTTTGTTGTGCCTACTGGTAATTTTGGGGATATTCTTGCAGGATATTATGCAAAGATGATTGGATTACCAATTCATCAGTTAATTTGTGCATCAAACACAAATCATGTATTAACAGATTTTATTCGTACAGGAACTTATTCAATTAAAAGAGATTTTATTCCTACAATTTCACCATCAATGGACATTTTAATTTCATCAAATTTAGAAAGATTATTATTTATCATGAGCGATTATAATCCTGAATTTGTAAATGATATGATGAAACATCTAAAAGAAGATAAAGAATATTCTGTTAATGAAAAAATAAAAGAAAAGATTCAAAGAGATTTTAAAGCATTTTGGACAAGTGAAGAACAAACAAAAGAAACAATACAAAAATTATTTGAACAAGAAAAAGTATTAATTGATCCGCATACTGCTGTAGCATTACATGCAATGTATGAATATAAAAAAGAGACAGAAGATAAGCACCCATGTGTTGTATTAAGTACAGCATCACCATTTAAGTTCAGTAAAGATGTTTTATCTTGTATCGATGATGTTTCTATGCTAAATGAATTTGAAGCTATGGATAAGTTATCAAAACTATCTAAAATGAATATTCCTGAAGGATTAAAAGGCTTGAAAGATAAAGACATACGTTTTACTAGAAGTATTGATATAAAGGATGGAATGCATGTTATTGCTAATCGTATGAAGGAGTTACAAAATGAAGATTAAAACACCTGCGACAAGTGCTAATATAGGCGTTGGCTTTGATAGCTTTGGATTAGCATTAGGTTTATATAATACTTTTACAATTGAAAAGAGTGATAAAGATATTTTAGAAAATGTAGAAGAAAGATTTAACAATTCAGATAATTTATTTTTGAAAGCTTATCATTATGGTTGTGAAGCAATAGGTATACAAGATTATATTTATGCTAAGTTTGAACCAAATATTCCTGTTTCTAGAGGTCTAGGATCAAGTGCGTCATTAATTTGTGCTGGATTATATGGTGCTAGTGTATTACATGATAATGCATTATCTAAAAAAGAAATATTTAACTTAGCAAGTAGACTAGAAGGGCATCCTGATAATGTTGCACCATGTATATTTGGGGGAATGACAGTATCAAGTGAATATAATGGTAAATATATTACAAAACAAATTGAGATAGATAAGAGTTGGAAATATACATTGTTTATTCCTAATTTTGAAGTGAGTACAGAAAAAGCTAGAGGAATACTACCTAAAAATTATTCTTTGAGTGTTGCTTCAGGGAATATAGCAAATGCGATTTACATGATTAAAGGACTAGAAGAAGGAGACAATAACTTATTACAATATGGTGAACTTGATCAAATTCATGAACCATATCGCAAACAATTAATTCCATTTTTTGATGATTTAAGAAAAGAATTAAAAAAAGAAACAGGTGGAATACTACTCATTAGCGGATCAGGTTCAACATGCATTGGTATAAGCAAAAAAGAAGTATCAAAAGATTTTATACAAAATATTTCATATTGTGAAATATTAAAAGTAGATTTGTGTAAAGAAGGGATGGAGTTAGTTCATGAAGAGTGATTTTCTGGTTGTGCATCGTAAAATGGTCCCAGATTACTTTGATAAAGTGATTCAAGCAAGAAAACTACTTGAAAATAAAGAAGTGAAGACAGTTACAGATGCAGTTCAAATTGTTGGAATATCTCGTAATACATTTTATAAATATAAAGATTATGTATTTGAAACTAGCGAAAATAAAGTGAGTAGGCATGCGGTTATATCATTAATTTTAAAAGATGAAAATGGATCTCTTGCGACTGTGATACATACATTAACGAGTTTAGGGACTTCAATATTGACGATATCACAAGCTATACCAATCAATGGTAAAGCAAATGTCTTGTTATCATTAGATATAAGTTCATTAAATGGAACAATTGAAGAAATGGTAACTTCTTTAAAAAAACTATCATCTGTAAAAAATGTTCATTTAGATGCGATGGAATAAGAAAAAAGTTAGGCTTGATTGTCTAACTTTTTGAGTGCTAATCTTTGCAAATTGTTGTAATCCATTCAGGATGTTTATCACTTTCACCTTTTTGGATAGAAGTTAAAGTGTCATATAGTTTTTGTGTAAGAGGGCCAATATTACCATCTCCAATAAAGACAGTATCATCCTTGTATTTTAATTCTTTAACAGGTGCTACAACGGCAGCTGTTCCTGTACCAAATACTTCTTCGAGTTTACCATCTTTTCCTGCTTGAATTACATCATCTATAGCAAGAGGTCCTTCAATTACTTCGTATCCATCTTCTTTAGCGAGTTGAATAATACTTCTTCGTGTAACGCCATCTAATACTGTTCCCGTACATGCGGCTGTATATAACTTTCCATCAATTTTGAAGAAAATATTCATGGCACCAACTTCTTCAACATATTTTTTGTGAACACCATCAAGCCATAATACTTGATCGTAACCTAACTCGTTTGCTAGTTCTCCAGATTTAATACTTGCGGCATAGTTTCCACCACATTTAGCAAATCCTGTTAAACCAGGAGCAGCACGAATATAATCATCTTCAACATAAATTCTTGTGGCAGCTAAACCATTTTTAAAGTATGAACCGCTTGGGGATAGAATGATGCAAAATGTATATTTTGTAGAAGCATGTACACCTAAACCATTAGCAGAAGCAAACATAAATGGTCTTACATATAGAGAAGTTCCTGGACTATGAGGTACCCAATCTTTATCTATTTCAATAAGTGTTTTACAGGCTTGCAAGAAATCTTCTACAGGTACAGGTGGCATACATAAACGGTCACATGATTTTTGCATACGTTCTGCGTTGCAATCGGGTCTAAACATTTGTATATCATTAGAAGCAGTACGATAAGCTTTTAAACCTTCGAATACTTCTTGTGCATAGTGCAATACATTGCAGGAAGGATCGATTATAAAAGAGTGGTAATGCTCTATACGGGGGTTAATCCAACCCTCTCCTGCAATGTAGTCCATAAGAAACATATGGTCGGTAAATATTTTGCCAAAACCAAGTGTTGTTTCATCAACAGGTTTATCTTTATAAATTGGTGTTTTAGTAATTTTAATATCTAGCATATTTATTCTCCAGATTTTCCATAGTTTGATAAATAACGTGCACTTGGATCACTAACTTTACAACCAGGCCATGTTTGATTTGGTAACCAATAATCAACAATCATCTCATCCATATCTGGATATAATGATTCGAATATTTCACGATATAATAAGCTTTCTTTTGTATATGGAGCATGATGCGTATATTTCTTACATTTCTCTATAAATTCTTCATCACTATAATAACTTTCAGCATATTCTTTGATGTCGTCTACTAATGAATGACCTACAGCATCACTGAAAGCAGCTTTGTCTCTAAATAGTATATTTTCAGGTAAAATGTGATCTTCTTCAAAAGCATGACGTACTAAATATTTCCCCATGTTGTAATGATTCATTTTTAAGTTAGGATCAATTGACATAACATATTGAACAAAATCTAAATCACCAAATGGAACTCTTCCTTCCATACTGTTTGAAGAAATACAACGATCTGCTCTTAACACATCATACATATATAATTCTTTGATTCTTTTTTCTGATTCTAGTTGAAAACTTTCAGCATCTGGAGCGAAATCTGTGTATTTATATCCAAATAATTCATCTGATATTTCACCTGTAAATAAAACGTGTACATCAGTTGTTTTATGAATTGCTTTACATAGTAAGTACATACCAATAGAAGCACGTATTGTAGTAATATCCCATGTTTCTAATACTTTTATGACTTCTTTAATTGCGTCTAAAACATCTTCTTTACTAATAATAATTTCTGTATGATCACTACCAATATAATCAGCTACTTGTTTTGCATATTTTAAATCGATTGCGTCAGTATCCATACCAATAGAGAATGTACGAATAGGTTTTGATGATTTCTTTTGGGCAATTGCACATACTAAAGATGAATCTAAACCACCACTTAATAAATAACCTACAGGAGCATCACTATCCATTCTTTTTTCAACACCATAAGTTAATTTATCATGGATTTTTTTGCATACTGTTTCTAATGAATCAGTAGAATATGAATCGGCATGATAAATAGTACTATAGCGGATAAATGAGCCATCTTTGTAATAACATCCAGGAGGGAATGGCTTAATATCATGAGCAATAGACATTAATGATTTTGCGGTTGAACCAAAACATATTTTTTGATTGTCTGTATAGCCATAGAAAAGAGGTCTAATTCCAATAGGATCTCTAGCCGCAAGCCAAGAGTCAGTATCTTTATCGTATAGAACTAAGGCATATTCAGCATCAAGCATGGCAAACATCTTTTCACCATATTCTTTATATAGAGGTAATAATATTTCACAATCTGAATCAGAGTGAAAAGTATATTTTTCTTTTAATTTTTCTTTTAATGGTCTAAAGCAATAAATTTCACCATTACAAATAACAGCACTGCCATCAAGAGTAAATGGTTGCATACCTTCTTCAGATAATCCCATTATAGATAATCTTCTAAATCCCATTGTGCCATGATCTACTTGTAAGGTTTTACCGGCATCTGGTCCACGATCAAAAAGGGTAGTTAAAGCTTCTTTGAATGCCTTTTGATCTATTTTTTCATCTGTTGTTGCTAAAATACCACACATAATTAATAACCCCCGAAAATATAAAACAGCCCATCGTCGCTTGGGACGAAGGACTGTATACTCCGCGGTGCCACCCAGATTACCAAAAGGTCACTTTTCTTGACTATCATCAACAATCAATATGTTAACGGTCTGATTCCGTCGACGCCTACTCCGAATGTTTCGGGTCGAAGCTAGCAGGTGTTCTTTCGCTAACGCTTGTCATAAGGTTCACACTATTCCTTACTCACTACAGATAGTTTGCTAGGTACTTTTCCTGTTCATCGCTGTTGTATATATTATTTACACACTTTTCTGAAAATGCAACAGCAAATTTCTGAAAATATTTACAAATTTATTTTAATTTTAGTATTGCATACTATTTATTCATGATGTATAATTAAGTCTGCTTATGGCGGTTGTGGTGAAGTTGGTTAACACTCTGGATTGTGGCTCCAGCATTCGTGGGTTCGAGTCCCATCAATCGCCCCATTAAGTAAATT
>CAVAZS010000007.1:0-36241 GCA_963593385.1 Lachnospiraceae bacterium
TTTTAAGCGTCACTCAAATGAATGACGCTTTTATCGTTTCTAATTTCAATTACCTCATGATACTTTTTAAACTTTTCTTATAAGCGGAAATAAAAAACTAAGTATCTTCCCAATTAGTAGTTTTATCAAATTTTTATCCAGTTATTTTGCTTCACTTCATAATTTTGTGATTGATGAATAATATCTTGAATATAAACTATATTTTCATCTATTGTATATAAAACAAGATATTTATATTTTGATAGTTTTATCATTCTATATCCCATCTTATTTAATTTTTGATTTTTAGATAATTGCATAACTTTAGGACTACTTTTCAAAAAATCTAATGTTGCAATAAAATCTTTATAAAACCTTTTTCTTGCAACAACATTCATAATCGTAATTGAAAAGTAATCAATGATTGCGTTCAAACTTTCTTCTGCTCTTTTTGTAATAATCACTTCATAATCCATACTTCTTTCTAATATCGCTGATTACATCTTCTGCTTTTCGATATTGACCATTTTCAATTTGTTGTCTTGATTCTGCTAATCTTGCTAAAAGCTCTTCTTCTGATAATGGTCTAAACAATTCTTCAAAATCCTTCTTTGTTTTTTTCTTAATTTCAAAAGGGAACCCATTACAATCAACTGCTTGTGTCAAAAACATGCGTACCGCAGTAGTTGTATCAGTACCTAATTCTTTAAATAAATCATCTGCTTTAGATTTTAGATCATCATCAATTCTAATTTGTAATGTTGCCATATACATACCTCACTTTCTATTAGTATATCATTACTAATTCATTGCTATTGCATTACTTTTTGTAATAATTTTGCAGATTGAGTATTTTCAGCTATTTCCTCCTATAATTATGTATACGCAATTCAGATGACAATTCCCCACAAAAAAACTAGATTCAATCTGAATTCATTTGATCAAATCTAGTTCTTCTCTTATTTTTTAATAAATTCTGCTATAAATTGTCCATCAATCATATCTAATAGCTTTAATTCATCACCAGTGATTTTACCCACAAGATTTCTTGTGCCATCATTTTCTATTGTATCTAATACAATTTGCATCTCACCACAATAATGTTTGTAATTATCATTCACAACTACTACGTCACCTCTAGAGAATGTTGGTGAAGTAATTGGTTTTGGGTTAATAGAATATTCTGGCTTTGAATATTTAAATCTAGATAAACGAGAATGTGTTAACCACTCACTGCTATCACCCATTAGATGAGGATAAAAGCTAAATAACAATTCATGTTCATCCACACTATTATCTTGTTCTTCTTCAACACGGAATTTTGTGACTACTGCTTTATTGGCATCTAAAATTCCATAATCTAAGAATAATTTTAAGAAAGCATTTGTTTTCGCTTCTTCTTGCATATCTCTAACAGAAAATACTTCTTGTAAAGCTTTAAATTCTTCCTCACTTGCAAATGCATTTCCTATTAGTACATCATCTACATCTTTTGTCGCAAGCAAGATCCTAGCTTGTAAATCAATTGGCAAACTACGCGTCATTTCTACAGTAGGCAAACCATTAATTGCTCCCCATACACCATGAGTATCTTTATTATTTGAAGAGATAAATGCACCAACTGTAACTTCTCTAGAAGCACTCTTAATCATTTTATTTGTGCTTCTGAATTTATCCATTCTCATTGCAGTATATTTTTGTGGATAAAAATTATGACATAAATGTAATTTGCTAGGTTCTACACCTGCATCGATATAAACTTTCGGATTAATAAATCCTGCATTTAATTCAATCTCTATACCACAATCATTATTTAGTAACTTGATATCATTTTCTAAACCAAAGCTTAGATCCATTCTTAATATATCTACATTGATACTTTTAAATACGGATAGATCATCAAATGTAGCACCCATTCTCTTAAAGCATTCAGGATTAACATCTAATGAAACTCTTAAATTTACTTTATGTGCCTCATCAATTAGTTCTTTAAAGTAAGCTAATACTTCTTCTTTTGTTCCTTCTACAGAAAACATGGAGCTAAATACTTTTGTAGCACCATATTTAGAAGCTAAAGCAAAATAAGAACGTATTTCATCCATTGATTCAATATCAGGATATACACTAATACCAAATGCCATAATTAGTTTTCCTCTTTAGAGAAACAGAAAATATCTCCCTTTTTCATTAAATCTAAGATACATAATGCATCTTTAGATATATGTCCAATTAGATTTCTTTGACCATCATTTTTCATTGGTTTCATACAAATTTGTATTTCAGCTTTATAGTAATCTAAATTATTATTTACAATTAATACATCGCCTTTTTCAAAGTATTCTTTATCACATTTTCTTAGTGGGATATCTGCTTTCTTATAGAAAATTCTTGTCCATCTACTACGAATCATATAATTGATATATTCACCAACTTGATGCGCATTATAATAAAGAATTTCCTTTTCTACATCTGAAACATTCTCTTCCAATTCAATACCTAAAGGTAAACGCTTTAAATCACCATGAGGAAGAATTCTTTCTAGCATTTCACCATAATCTTTAAATGGTTCTACATGAATAAATACTTCTTTCATAACATCTGCTACTTCTTTAAATTCTTCTTCTGTCGCAAATGCATTACCGAATAAGATTTCATCCACATTATCCATTGCTAGAATATGTCTTACTTGATCACCAACACTCATAAAACGATGTTCTTCCACTGTTACTAAGCCATCATGAACAGGCCAAGGACCATGAGCTTCTTTTAAATGAGAAGTAATAAATATCGCTACTTTTACTTTTCTTTCTTTCCAATGTTCATTGATACGCATTGTGGATTCTAAATCTGCACCAGTATATGTTTGTGGATAAAAGTTATGGCATACTGATAAATTTTCAGGATTAGCACCTTTGTCTAATGCCGCATCAATAGCTGAAATAAATCCTGCACTCATTTCTACACCAACACCATAATGGTTATTGATTAATGTAACATCTCGTTCATCCATATAGCACATATCCATACGTAAGATATCAATGCCCATTTCATTAATTACTTCTAGATGCGATTCATCTGCACCTAGTTTTTTTAGGCAGTCCGTATTTGCATCACCACATACTTTCATGCCATATTTATGCGCAATTTTCGTAAAATTCTTAAAATAATCTATTACTTCTTCTCTTGTTCCTGGGACAGAAAAGATTGATGTAAAGATTTTTGTAAAACCATATTTTGAAGCTAATTGTAAATAGCTTTCAATTTCTTCTAATGTTTCTTGTTCTGGGTATAAAGATACACCTAATGTAATCATGCTTACTCCTTTTTACTTATTGTTTCTAATATATGTTTGCATACACTATAATCTGCAAATGGTCCGATTATATTTTTTGCCTTTGATTTTGCTTTAGCACTTGCATCAATTGGTGAATAAGAATGTTCAAACATATCTAGCATTTGTAAGTCATTTCCACCATCACCATATACAGCAACTTCATCACATTGTACACCTAATAAGTTTGCCAATTTTTTTACTGCCTCACCCTTATTTACATGTATATCTGTTATTTCATACATATCATCTGATGATGCCGCATCAACAATCTTATCGCTGTATTTTAGAATAAATTCATCTAGCTTTTGATAGTTAGCACCTTTTTGCTTATGAAAATTCACCTTATCTACATTTCTACTTAAAATATATTCTTTTGTACAACCTGCTTCTAAGTATTGTAAATTTTCTTGAATAATTGTTTCCACAAGAGAATCTCCTCTATTGAATTCTCTTAGTTGCCTTCTCATTCTAGAAATAACTTGTTCTTCTGTTTCTAAAGTATAGATTTTATCCGCATCTATATATTCTAAGCTGTATTCAGATAATTCTTCTAAGAATGCTTTTAACACTTCTTTATCAATCGTCTTTTGTGCAATCAATTCTCCCTGTGGATTAAATATTACAGCACCATTTTGTCTTATTTGATAGATTTCCTTTTCCACAGGTTCAAAGCCTTCCATATAAGATCTTCCTGTTGCTATAGTAAAATATCTATCATTTTTTAGTACTTCTTGAATTGTACTAATAACTGTTTCATCAACGCGATGTGTACTTCCTAATAATGTTCCGTCTAAATCTGTCGCAAATAATTTAATCATAAATCCCTTCCATTAGTCTCAATACATCTATGATACCAATGAAAGCTGTCTTTTTTATAACGATTTAATGTTCCTTTTCCTTCATCATCCATATCTACATAGATGACGCCATATCTTTTTCTCATTTCTCCAGTTGAAGCACTGACTAAATCAATAATTCCCCATGGTGTATAACCAATTAGATCTACACCATCTTCATTAATTGCTTTATCCATCGCTTCTACATGTCCTTTCATGTATTCAATTCGATATGGATCATGAATACTGTTATCTTCTTCAAGTTGATCAATTGCACCTAAGCCATTTTCTACAACCATAATTGGTACATTGTAACGGTCATAGATGTCATTTAAGCTAACTCTTAGTCCTGTAGGATCCATTGCCCAACCCCACTCTGAATAATGTAAATATTCATTTTTATAACCAAGCGAGAAATTCCCTCCACTCTTTGAGGCATCAGTATGGGTTGTTTCACAACTTGTTGAATAGTAGCTATATGTAAAGAAATCAACATGTCCTTCTAACAATGTCTCATAATCTTCTTCATATTTCTTATAGTCAACATTGTATTTGTTCCATTCTCTTTTTGCCCAGTTTGGATACTTTCCTCTAACCATGACATCCCCTGAATAATAGAAGCTATTTTGCATCTTTTTTTGATTAGCAAGTATATCTTCAGGATCACAAGTTAATGGATAAGAAACCATTCCTGCAATCATACAACCTAGTTTAAAGTTCGGATAATGTTCATGAGCATATTTCACTACTCTAGCACTTGACACAAATTTGTTATGTAATTTGTCATATAGTGGTGGTACTGCTTCTTTTGGAAAATTAGGTAACATAATTGGAGCTAATATCGTTGTATTAATCTCATTAAATGTTAACCAATATTGCACATCATCTTTATATTCTTCAAATATCGTATGGCAATATTTTTCATATAAGCTAATTGTTTCTCGATTTGACCATCCACCAAGATTTTCTTCTATATATAAAGGATCATCATAATGAGAAATAGTGACTAATGGTTCAATGTGATACTTATGTAATTCATTAAATACATCATGATAGAATTTTAATCCTTCTTCGTTTGGCTTTTCTTCTATACCTTTCGGATAGATTCTAGGCCAAGCAATAGACATTCTAAACATCTTTAGTCCTAGCTCAGCAAATAATGCGATATCTTCTTTATAATGATGATAAAAATCTGTACCAGTGTGATTTGGATAATAATACCCATCTAATACAGCATATTTAGCCCCTTCAGGTTTATGAGCACTTAGTCCAAATGAAGGAATAGCTAAAGGATTACCATCTTTATCAATCATTGTGACTAGTCTTTGTTTAGTATTTGTTCCACCAGTCGTTACATCTGTTAATGCTAGACCTCTACCACCTTCGTTCCATCCACCTTCATATTGGTTCGCTGCTGTTGCACCACCCCAATAAAAATCTTTTGGAAAACTCATTGACTTATACCTCCTTTTTAGAAAATCCCCTTTTCACTAATGAAAAGGGGATCTAGCTTTAAATGATAATATTTTTAAGCTTCAGCTTCATTAGCTGCTTCTTGTTCACACATTTGTTTTTCGTAAACTTTGAAGAATGGTAACCATAATAAGTAACATACAGGGAATAGTAATAAGCAGAAGATAACATTTCTGAAATCTAATGTTGATAAGAATGTACTTAATACTACTGGTAATGTTGTCATAATTAATACTTGTGGATAACCGATAAGTTGTAACTTATAAGCAATTAGATATAACAAGCCACAAACTAATGGTTGTAAGATAAATGGAATCATTAGTGTTGCATTATACATAATTGGCATACCAAAGATTACTGGTTCGTTAATATTACAAATGTTAGGAATTAGAGCTGCTTTAGATACAGCTTGAATTGTCTTAGATTTAGACTTTAAACCCATAATAACAAGTGGAAGTGTATTACCAGCACCACCCCAAATACTCATAGCAGCATATAGGAACATTGGGCTATATAGTAATGGTTGACCAGCAGCAGCTAGAGCAGCGTTAGTCATATAAGCTTGATACCAAGGAACCATAATTACCGCAAAGATAACTGTTGTACCATGAATTCCAAAGAACCAGAAGATTTGAGCAAGTAACATAATAACAAACATACCTGGTGTAGAAACTAATACACTCATAGGAATAGCTAAGATACCGATAATTAAGTTTGATAATGTTGTACTTGTAAACTTAGCAATGATATAAGTTAAGATATACCAGAATAGTACACACATTCCCATAGGGATAGCTGCTTTAAATGAGTTACCAATTCCTTCTGGAACAGAATCAGGAAGTTTAATACGTAAATCTTTATCTTGTGCAAATTTCATAATACGAGCACAAACTAAACCAATGATTAATGCGACGAATAAGTTTGTAGAACCAAGGTTAGCGATATTGATGTAGTAAGCTCCATCCATTTCTGTTAATGGACAACATACAATAAAATAACATGCCATTGCCGTAAAACCTGACATCATTTGGTTTACGCCTAGTTGTTTAGAGTAGCTAGCCGCAACACAATATGTCATGAAGAATGCTAAGATTCCCATTGTCCAACGGTATGGTGTATAGAAGAAGTTATATAACTCTCCTGCTGTATCCCATCCTAAGAATGATGAACCAAGTACACAAATGATTTGGAATACTGCACCAGTCATTAATAGACCCATTGTGCCTCCCATACCACCTGCGATAGAACTAAATAATTTTGAACCTGATAGTTTCATTGAGACATCTTCTAATTTATGCATGAAATTAGATTCTGCAATTTTCTCAACAAAGTTTTGTTTTTCTGCCATGTAATATTATCCCCTTTCTTTATCCAAGTAATTTTTTAACTTGTTTATAAATATTTTCAGCATTAGCTAGTGCATAATCTTGTGGTGCCATTAATGCACATGGAATTCCTGCACGATCTGCAGAAGCTTGTAGTTCACGAGCACGGTTACGAACTTGTGGTGCATAAAGTAGAACTTGGTAACCATCTTTAATGATTTCATCTACTTCACTTGTACCTACTGCATGAACTTCGATTTCTTCACCAACCTTTGTTCCATAATCTCTCATCTTTTTCTCAACGATGCTTGATGAGAAGCCACCAGCACAACAAATTAAAATTTTCATAATTATTTACCCTCCTTTAATTGTTGAACCTCTTTTTCAAGGCTATCTACTCTTTTATAAAGAGTAATGAGTTCTTTGATTAAATCCTGTGCTAATTCAGAATTCATTAAGTGATCTTGAGCATGGATAAGTAGTACATTAATTGGTACATCCTCACCATTAGCTGTTGCTGTAATTAATTGCATTTGTTCTTTATGAACTGGAAGAGTAGCTGCTGTAGCTTCTTTTAATAGTTCTTCCGCTTTTTCAAAGTTTCCATCGTTTGCTTCAGTTAATGCTTCAAAAGCACATCCTTTCGCATCACCTGCTGCTGCAATTAGCTGCATGGAAATAGACTCTATATCAATCATTTTTGTATCTCCTTCTTTGTTGATTCTATTAAATACAAAAAAGAATCATCATTCAAAACGCTATCTTTAACTTTTAAACAGTATTTTTAAACACTAATTTATTTTTTAAACTGAAAGTGCTTTCCTTTTGCAAAGTTTTACTCATAAGCTACGATTAATATTTGCATGCATGCGAAAAAACAGTTCTATATCACTAGAACTGTTTAAATTTATTTGTTCATTTCAAACTATTTGATTATTTTAATATTTCTATAATCGTTGCGATTTCATCGTCACTAATGATGACATCCGCGTCTTCTTCAAGATCGACTAGTATATCTTTAATATCATTGTACATTCTCTTATTTTTCGATAGCAATACATCACGGTGAATATTAATAGGCATTTCTGTATTACTTTTTATACGATTGATCATACAAGCTAGATGCAGGAACAATCCCATTTCTTCATCAGACGCTAATACTCTAGTTTTCTTCATCATCCGTTTAATTGTTTTATGAATCGTATTCTTTAATTTATTGATATTGATATACTCTAATTGCTTACTGAGATAATCATATAATTCTTGATATTCTACAAGTTGTTCTTCTTGTATAGGATCTACTGTTAGTAATAAATCTAGCTTTTCTACTGGTGTATTAAATAACTTTGCAACAGAGACAAATGGTATGTCATATAGTCCAGGATCATATGTGCCAACAACACACAATATTTCTCCATTCTTACGATAACTATTGATATTATCTAGCATTACTTTACGGTCACTTGCCGCAAGTGAAACAACTTGTATTCCTTCTAGTGCTATATTCTTTTCAATATATTGTTTCATTTGTATTGCAGATCCAGACCCAGAAGCACATAATGTCACAATCACTTTTTTATTCATATGATCATAACGTTCATATTCTTCTTTTAATTTAGCAAATGAACCAAAACCATTATTTAAGATAGATTTATAAACATCATCTAGTTTTTCTTCACCATCTAATTTAATAATCGCATCTAATGCAAATAATGTCATAGGTAATTCAACTAGTCGCATCATCAAGCCTGTTTCACTCGCAATCATTTCCATGATTTTCTTTAGTGAGCCCATATCATATAAAACAAGTATTCCTTTTGAGTTACCAATTTTTAAACACAACGATTTTATATGTTCATAAGCTTCATCAATACTTTGGTCTAGTAATAAATCATAGCTATATAAATTATCTGTCTTATATAATCCTTCGATTGTCTTTTCTATCGCAGATGCAACTTTCCCATGCATTACAAGTAATACAGCAGGCTTATCATGACTAGTTTCATGAAGTCTACGGTTACTAAAATAGATTGTTAGTAAGACTGTATCATCAATATTGATTGGAATATTAAATTCTTTATTAATTTTGGAAGTCACTCTTGCCGCAAAAGCATATTCTTCAGGATATTTTTCAACTACTTCCGTTATCTTTTCGTTTGATATTCTTTTCTTTGTATTTTTTAGTTGTACTAATTCTTGGATTTGAAAACACATTGCTTGAAATATAGTTGATGGATAAACACGACTAAATAAAGAACTCGCTTCTTTCAAACTTGTATCAACTAGTTCAATAATAGTAGGATCAATAATTTTTTCTAAAGCTTTACGATCATATTGATTATCAGTATATGACATATAATTTGATATATCTGATTCAATATCTGCAGATACTATTGTCATAATATCTTCTTCAGGAATACTTCTATTTTTTAATTCTTTTATTTTTTCATCAATTACATCATAAATAGACTCTTTCTTTTGACGAGATGTTTCTTGTTTCTTACTACTAATTTCGCCAGTAAAAGAATATGTATAATTTTCTGGAATGAGTTTTTCAATCACATCACGATTATCTTTATATTGTAGAAAGCCTCTTCTTACATATGGATTACAATCACTTAAATAAACATTTAATGTATCTGTTTCTTTTCCAGCATTTCTAACAAATGCATTAGCACATCCTATACGAATATCTTCTTGGAGTTGTTTAACATTTCCTTCGCATTTATATAGTAAAAAACATCTTAGTAATTCTGAATTGATGACAATTTCTTTTTTTACTTTTTCACTTTCCTTTTTAAAGAAAGCTTCAATGAGTTCTAGTCTTTCTTCAAATCCTCTTTCTGCTAAAGATGGCAAATTAATACGGAAAGCAAAATCATTACGTATATCTCTATCAAAAGAAGTTATTTCTTGTGAAAGCACAGTAATAACCTTTGCGTTTTGTTCTAAAGTTCTAGCAAGTTCGAGTCCTTTACGACTTTCATCATTTATTTTTTCATAATGCGTAATCAAGATAAATCCACCACATTTTCGCATGACTTCATGATATTTATCTTGTATATCTTTAAAACAATTATAGGCACTTTCTTTTGTTTTATAATTATCAAGATTTACTTCTATAAATGGTGTATCTTCACTTATTAACTTTTGAGATATTGCAAATTCATACATTTTCTTTGCGAAGAGTGTACCTTCTGTTCCTGGTTCACCAGATATTAAGGCACGTACTTCTTTTTCAGGATATAAAATACATGCCTTAGCAAGTTTTATTTGGTTCTTCATGGAGCCATTTGCACCAATGAATTTCTTAAAACAATCTTCTTCATGCGTTTTCTTGACTAAAATATGATATTTTACAGGTCGTCCATTTTCTTTTTCTAATTCATTTTCTAAACACAATTGGTTAAGTGCTGTTGAAATATTCGCTCTAGATATTTCAAATATTTCTGATAGTTCTTGAGCTGTAAAAGAAATATCTTCTTTCTCATTTGTCTTTTCTTTAATAAATTCTAGTATTTTCTGTTTATTTGTTTTCATAATAAAAACCAACCTTGATAATATTATTAAACACTAGCGTTATTTTTAAAACACAATTTTTTTATTTATTTTTCTTTCATTTTAATTTCTTATCATTACAATTAAGTTAAACGAGGTTATATATGAAAAGAAGAATTGTATTAAATGCTCCAATCGATAAGTTATTTCCAGCTCTTATTTCTCCTACACTTGAAGGATATAGAACAGTTAAAAATAAACTTCCTACTGAAGATGAATTAAAACATGGTCTAACATATCAAATAGAAGTACAAGGTGCTAAACCAAAACGTTATGCAACAGTTAAAGTATTAAAATATGAAAAACCACATATTTTCTCTATGGAATATACTAGTTCTGCATTCCATAAAATTGATACTGTATGGCTTAATGAAACAACAGATGGTAAAACTGAGATGATTAGCGAACATATGGAAGAAAGAATCAAAGATGGTAAAGTCATTTCTTCTAAAGGTAAAGATGATTCTAATGTCATTAAACCAGTATCTTTCTGGGATAGAGGTAAGTATAAAAAGCTTGCGTATGCAGTTAATAAAGGCCTAATCAATTATTAATTAAAACGTAAGAATTACATTTTTTGTGAATTCTATAATATGTACATATGAGTACATATATTACTAGATTTGTATATAAAATATCGAGTATTCTATCTTTTTTGATTTTTGGAATACTCCTTTATTTTGCCTTTACTGAAACAGGAAAAATCAATTATGACATGGTTGAATATAATTATTTTGTCAAAGATAATTTATGTTTAAATTTATTACTTCTCGTTTTATTTATCTATTCCATTCATAAAATATCAAATTACTTATGTAAATATCGTATAAAGCATCTAATGATTTTCTTTATGATATGCATAACAATACTATTAGTTTATTTAATTGATCATGTTAATTTAACACCTTCATGGGATAGTGCAAAAACTATACAAGCTGCAGTAGGTCTAATCAATCATGATTATTCTATGTTTACTTATGGCAACTATATTTCTCAATACCCTTTTCAAGTTCCATTAGTACTGTATTATGCATTTTTTATTAAAATATTTGGTGAAAATTATATTATTTTACAGTTTATCAATATTATCTTTTTGTTATGCACGTATTTCTTTATCATCAAAATTTCTTTTCTAATTAGTCATCACAAAAAAATCGCAATCATGACATTATTACTTCTTGTTACATTTATTCCCTTACAAATGTATGTCATGTTTTTATATTCTAATATTCCTTCTTTATTCTGTATGACTACAGGAATCTATTTCTTTTTAAATCATTATCAAAATCATGAATATAAAAATATCATTCTATCTTTTGTATTTTTAGGTTTAGCTACATTATTTAAAGGTACAGCATATATCGTTGTGATAGCCGTAATCATCATGTATATATTAGAACTATTGCATAAATTTAATCTAAAAAAGATAGCCATAATTGTAATATCTACACTTATCTTAGTGATTACACCAACACAAATTAACAAAGCTGTATCTTCGCTTAATCCTTCTATTTCTTTATCAAGTACTGCTTATAAAGAAATAGCCTTAGTTATGGGTACTTCATATGGACCTCGTGGTGCAGGATGGCATAATGGTTGGTATGAACCAAAACTATATAAAATGTATGGCAATGATGTACAAGCAATGAAAAAAGATGGTCAAAAACGTACGATTAACAATTTAAAAGAGTTATATACAAATCATAAATTATTATCTTTTTATCACGATAAGATATGTTCTATGTATATTAATCCAGATTATCAAGGATTTTGGACAATTGTCGCAAATAAAACACAACAATTTGGTCAAGGAGACTCAAATAAACAATCATTTTTATTCATAAAATATGATCCAAGTACAGATCAGTATTCTCACTTTACAAGTTCTTTTATGACGGGAAAAATCAATCAAGGAATCATCGCCTATGAAAATGTATTAATGAACGCTATCTATCTAGGATGTATTTGTTTTATATATTTCAATCAAAAAACAATGACTAAAGAAAAGATATTTATACCAATTATATTTATAGGTTGTTTCTTATTCTTTCTTGCATGGGAAGCTAAAGCACAATATAGCATATTATTTTATATCTTATTATTTCCTATAGCAGCTGAAGGAATAAATCATTTAATATCACATTTCAATATTTAATCAGAAAGCTCTTTTTTTAATTTCTTAACTTACTTGCAATAAGCCAAAGTGTTGAAGCATCCAAGATGAATTCTATATGTGAAAAGTTAGTATTTGCTTTCTCTTGTCCTTTATTATAAATCAGCAACTAGAAAATTTATTGGGACGATACGTGAACAGTTTTCATCAATTGTTTTTTAAACATAAAAAAAAGCTATGGTCAAATCTTTCTAAAATTTATCAATAATAAGTTTGTTATGTCCACAAGAAATATAAAATATTCCCGCTTTATGTAAGTCCTCAACTTGGGGACTGCTACATATATTTGCATTTCCACTTATTTATTGTCTTTTCACTTTAATAATTTATTTTTTCTACCATACAAAATAATTTTTGATTTTTTAAATAAAATGTATCAAATTTGTTGACATAGATTTTAAGTGTTGATATATTATTAGTGAAGTTAGTGATAACTAACTATTTGCGAATACAGGTTCACTCCTTCAAAAAAATTCTGTCAAAGAATGTTCTCCATGACCTGTAAACTCCTATCGCAAATAGCTGCGGGCATGTGCAGCAAAATGACACACAAGAAAACCAGTGAACTCCTCACTGGTTTTCTTTATTATGCAAATATACACGATTAGTATCTATCGTATCCACCCGTACGATAATTATGTTCTTCAACTACATGAAGTAATACAAGTGTTAATCCAACAATGACGATATGCAAAACAATAAAACAGATAAAATTTAATGTAATAGCATATTGTGCAAACATCGCTTTTCTAAACAATTCTATACAATATGAAGAAGGAAATATGCAGGCAATACCAAATAATACTTGAGGAAGTGCAAAAATCGGAAAGCTTGTTCCACTTAATAAATTCATCGGTTTATCACATATCAAAAAAATCATATTTGAATCTCTAGAATATAAGAAAAACAATGTGATTAATCCACCAAAAATAGTACTAGATATTATCAATACGATATAACACAATATAATTTTTAAGACTAGCTCAATACTAGCTTTCATCAAAACAAATATCACAAACGAAAAAACTGAAAACATCCAAGTATTAAAGAATATTCCACCAAATGATCTTCCATAAATAAATGCTTTTTTATCTGCAGGACTAAGGAATATCTTTTCCAGTGTCCCATTCATTCTGTCATATCTTATCTGCCCAGCACTTTGTACAACAGACCAATAACTGTTATAGACTAAGCCACCACATAATAAAAATACAAATAAGTCATTTCTTGTATAAATACCATACTTTTGAAGCTCTGCTAATGAAAATGAAAGATAAGTAAAATAGCTAATTGCACATGATAATATTGGCCACAATACCAATGTAATCAAAGAAGAAAATCTTCCAAAAAAGTTTTTCCTTTGATTTTTAGCTTCTGCAATAAATACATTAATAAATTTCATCATATTTCTTTCTTAGAAATAATCTCCATAATGCAATCTTCTAAGCTTGTCTCTTGTTCATGAAAATTTACAATATGAATATTATTTTCCTCTGCTAAATAGAATAATTTTGAGACTATATTTTCTTTTGATTTTATATGTGCAATTGTATCTTTCAATTCATAGGTGCAATTTATATTTTTTATTACGTTTTCTTCAAACTGTACGATATCATTTTCAGCTTCTACTACATATTCATTTGATTTTGTATATTTATCTTTCAATTCATTTACTGTGCCTTCCGCAACTTTTTCACCACGATTAATAACATAAATATAATCACATAGTTCTTCTGCTTCATGCATATAATGAGTGCGTGAACTACCCCGACCTATAGAGGTCGGAGCTTCTCGCTTCATCTACCACAGCGTGTAAACATACACCAAAGATGTATACCTACATGTCTTACACGATATCCACAAGCGTTTGGTTCGGATAGTTCCTACCCTACCTTTATATTTTTGCTTAGAGAACGCTTAGTAATCTTAGGCCTTCTCTTTTTATATTTAGTGCCGCATTTACATCTCTATCGTTACTATAGCCACACTCACAATGAATGGTCTTTTTAGATGTATCTTTCATTTCGGGATGAATCGCGCCACAGACATAACATGTTTGACTAGAAGGATACCATTTATCTACTTTGATAAAGTACTTCCCTCTATTTTTGAGTTTGTATTCCAACATGTTAAGAAACATACCATATCCATTATCCATAGTAGCTTTTCCATTACCAAAACCTTTATTGGATAAAGCTCTCATATTAAGACTTTCTACACATACAATGTCATACTGATTGGCTATCTCAGTACTCTTTTTGTGTAAATAATCTTTTCTTTGATTGGATATATGATTATGTAGTTTATTTAGCTTCATTTGTTGCTTTAGATAATTAGATGATTTAGTTTCACCTTTCTTAGATCCTACTTTACGAGATAATTTACGTTGTAGTTTAGCTAACTTATCTTGTGATTCACGATAGTATTTATGTAATGGTGGTTTATTACCATTACTATCTACATAAAGTCCATCAGATTTATAATCTAATCCAATAGCGTTATCTTTATCTATAGCAATAGGTGTAACGTTTTTATCATATTCATAAAGAACAGAACAATAGTAAGTGCCATCTCTTTCTTGTGAAATAGTAGCTGACTTTAGTTTCCAATCATCTTTAGAAGTTCTATGTATAACAGCTTTTACATTACCTACTTTTGGAAGATGAATAAAATTATCACCTAAATAAATAGTATTCCCTTGATTGTTTGTTGTATAAGAACGTTTAGTTTTCTTAAGAGACTTATATTTTGGAAAGCCTCTAAAGTTCTTTTTACTTTTACAAGATTTATAGAATTCATTATATGCTTTGTTTTGATTAAGTTGTACGTTAGCTAGTGCTAGACTATCTACTTCTTTAAGAAATGGAAAATCTTCTTTATATTGTGCAGGAGTAGGTTTAATGATTTTCTTACTTTCTTGATATGCTTTATCTCTATCAGCTTTCATAAGATTCCATATCTTTCTACAACAACCGAATGTTTTAGAAAACAATTCTTTTTGTGCATTATTAGGAGCTATACGATATTTTATTGCAATGTTAGATTTTTTGTTTTCATTTGCCATATAAGTCTCCTTTCATTGTGTGTGGGCCATTTGGCCCATAGATTGTTTTCTTATAATATTATACCTTACGAATGAATACTTTTATTTGGTTGCGGCAATTCATCCCATCACCTTTAGAAGTGGTGGGATTTCTTGATGAAGGTTAGTTAAAATTACAGCAGTATTTTGTTCTCGTGCTAGTTTTCTTATATATTCCCTTAAATTACGAGCTACCGCTACATCTAATCCTAATGTTGGCTCATCCATAAATAAATATTTAGGTTGATTGATAATGCCTCTTGCGATTTGAAGACGTTGTTTCATTCCTTTAGAGTATGTTTCTACAAGTTGATCAGCATTTTCAGATAATCCTACAATTTCTAAACATTCATTAATCTTTTGATCTAAATTTCGAATATTATATAAAGCACCAAAGTATTCTAAATTTTCTCTTCCTGTTAATCCCAATATAAACTACGTTCTCCACCAGAAATCAAATTAATTTTTTCTTTGATTTTAGAACGATTTTTTTCAGTATATTTCATATCGTCTAGAAGAATTTCACCACTTGATGGTTCTAGTAGTGTCGCAAGCATTTTAATCGTTGTTGTTTTTCCAGCACCATTTACTCCTAAAATACCGACTATTTTTCCTTCATGTATTTCTAGATTTAATTTTTTTACTGCTTCCTTATATTCGTCATGATATTTAAAACATTTTTCTTTTTTTCTTATCTTATAAGTCTTTGATAAATCAATTGTTTCAATCATAAAATCACCATTTATACTAAAATTTTTTCCACTAACGAAAGTTCAATCTTTTTCTTATACCAGATATATCCGACAAGTAAATAAATTAAACTAATTACTAAAACAGAAAAAATTATCACCAGATTATTCATCCATAAATCACCTTCAATCACAAATTTTCTAAATAGTTTAAGAAGATGTGTTAATGGAATCGCATTTGATAAATATCTTAAAGGAGTCGGCAAATACTCTATCGGGAATGCAATACCACATAATAAAGCAATAGCTAAAGATAAGGTACTTTCAGTAAGATATGTATCTTTAAAATAAATAATAAATGCACTTAAAAATATAGATAAACTAAAACTACTTACAAGGAAAAGAATGACTAATATCAGAATTTCTTGTATCGAAATATTCATACTATTCATTCCTAATAAAATGCCAACCAAGAAAATAATTCCAGCTTGTATACATGAATGAATTAATGTTTCTAAATATGATCCTATAAAAAACAGAATAGAATGAGAAGGTGAAATTAGAAAATGATTAAATACCCCTTCATGTATATCATATAAAATAGCTTGCCCTGCACTCATTAATGAAGAAAATACAAATGTTCCTGCCATCTGTCCTAGTATCAAATAACTAAGATAATCCGTTGTTTTTGCATATGCAATAAAACTGGAAGAAACAGAATCCTTATAGATATAATGATAAATAAATAATGGTAACATTACGGATAAAATCGCATTGAAGATACTTTCAAACATTAAACTAAAAGGATATGCTCTTAGCTTAGTTAAAACTCTATTTTTTATTACTAGTTTAACAATATGCATAACGTCACCATTTCTATTACATCGTTATAATATCTTCCTTTCTTAAGCTACTTATTAGTTCTCCATGGTGAAATAACAGATGCTTATGGTGAAATTATATTAAATATTTTCACGTTTGCAAGTTTTTTTGCAAATGTTTCATGAAAGTTCTTTCATGTATTGGCATATTAAAATCCAGCAGTTATCTTCCACTGGATTCTTGTGTTATCCTCTGAACTTCATTGCTTTTTCCATAGCACGTTTAGCATCACGTAGTTTATCTGTTTCACGTTTATCGTATAAGTTTTTACCTTTAGCTAAAGCAATTTCCATTTTAGCTCTACCATTCTTTAAATACATTCTAGTAGGAACAAGTGTATAACCCTTTAAACGCACTTTATCATATAACTTACGTATTTCATATTTATGCATTAATAATTTTCTATCTCTTGTTTCATCCACATTAAAGATATTACCGAATTCATATGGTGAAATATGCATACCTTTAATCCAAGCTTCACCCTTATAGATAGATATAAATGCATCTTTGAATTGTACTTTACCTGCACGAACTGATTTAATTTCAGTACCTGTCAAAACAATGCCACATTCAAAACGTTCTTCTAAGAAATATTCATGTGATGCCTTACGATTTAAGGCAACAACTTTTTCTTTACCTTCTTCTCTTGCCATGTTGCTTTCCTTTATTTTTTCTAGAACGATCACGGTCATTAGAATGTCTAGAATATGAATCTCTAGATGATCTAGGTTTTGCTTTCTTTGGTTCTAATACCCCGAAATCAATCTTCTTTGTTTCTTTATTTGCACCTAAGACAATAATTTTTACTTTGTCGCCAATGCCATATTTTTTATGTCTGCTTGAGCCATACAATGAATTTGTCTTAGAATCATATACATAGTAATCATCACTTAAAGATGAGATTGTCACAAGACCTTCTACAGTATTAGGAAGTTGTGCAAAGAAACCAAAACTTGTTACAGAAGATATAGTCGCTTCATATTTTTGACCAATTCTTTCCATCATGTATTCAGCTTTCTTCATATCTTCTACTTCACGTTCTGCATCAATACTTTCTCTTTCACGAAGTGAAGTTTGTTCTGCATAATCATTCATCTTCTTTTCATCCACTTCTTGATTAGCTTCTTCATGATTAAATGCATATTTCCATAACATACGATGCACAATTAAGTCAGGATATCTTCTAATTGGTGAAGTGAAATGTAAATATTCTTCTTCAGCTAAACCAAAGTGTCCAAGACATTTTGCGTCGTATCTTGCCTTTTGCATACATCTTAATAGAATTGTAGAAATGATCGGATAATTTTCATCATCGATATATTTTTCTAAATAGCTTTGAATTTCTTTTGGTGTAACATTTGCTTTCTTTAAGTTAAACTTACAACCTAGATATAAAGATGTTTCTTCAAAACTACGTAGTTTCTTAATTTCAGGTTCAGCATGAATTCTATAAAGAGAAGGAATATGATTCTTATTCATATAATCTGCTACAGATACATTAGCCGCAATCATGCAATCTTCAATAATTCTTTCCGCATGACCTCTTTCTCTTACTCTAATATCAGTAGGGTATCCTTTATCATCCACAATGATTTCTGCTTCTTGTGTTTCAAAATCAATTGCACCTTTTTCGTGTCTTTGTCTTCTAATACTATCTGCACAATCTCTTAAATCATGAATCATTTCATTTAAGAAATCATATTTACGAATCACTTCTTGATTCCCATCAAGCATCTTATTTACATTTCGATATGTCATACGTGCATGAGATTCGATAAAGCTAGGATAGATGCGATAATCTTGTATATATCCATCTTTTCTTACTTCCATTTCACAAGTTAATGTTAAACGTACAACATTTGGATTTAAGCTACAAATACCATTACTTAATACTTGTGGTAACATTGGTACAACTCTATCTGTTACATATGTAGAAGTACCTCTTCTTAAAGCCTCCTTATCTAATGGTGAATCTTCTTGAACATAATGAGAAACATCCGCAATACTAACTTTTAGTAACCAACCATAATCTGTTTTTGTTACACCTACGGCATCATCAAAGTCTTTAGATGAATCTCCATCAATGGTAATGATTGTTTCTTTCGTTAAATCTGTACGACCTTGTTTTTCTTCTTCACTTACTTCTTGAATCGCGTTAGCTTCTTCTAATACTTCTTCAGGGAAGTTAGAGACAATATCATAATCCATTAATACAGTTAAAACATCTACTCCTGGATCATCTTTAAATCCAATTGTTTCACGATATTCTAGTTTTAGTAATTTCCCATATTCTTTGATATCAAGCATTACTCTTAGTCCCGGTAATACTTTTAAATCTTTAGGAAGAATTACTTTATATTGATGTGCTCTTAGTTTTTCATCATCTAATATACATTTAAGAGCGCCACTGCTAAATTGTATAAATGTCCCAGTCGCATGAGTAATTGCATGTGTTCGAACTTTTTTTACAACATAACGATAGTTTCTTTTGTTAACACCTACAACAACGATATCTCTATCTAATGCTTCACCTAAGCCATCGCCTTCAATAACAATGCTTCTACCATCTTCTAAATCAACATAACCCACACCTCTAGAATTGATACGAATCATGCCTGTAATTAGACCGGCTTCTTCTGCTAGTTGAAATGCATTACTCTTTTCACGAACTACAACATAATCTTGTTCTAGTTGGTCCATTGTTTTAGAAAGTACAGCAAAATCACTTGCTGTCTTTATATTCAAAGCACTTTCAAGTTCCTTAAAAGATAAACCTCTTGGGTATTTTTTTAATAAATCTAAGATTTTTTCGTTTAATTTTTCCATAATTTTACCTTAACAATAAAATAAGCCGGCATAACCGGCTTAAATTAATCAAATATACGTATTGCTATAACTAATACAAAGAAGATAATTCCTAAAACTAATGTTAAGTTAGAGATTACTTTTTCAGAACCTCTTTCCTTTGTATTCGCAAACAGGTTTAATCCGCCGGATCCTGTGAAAGCTCCAGAAATACCGCTTGATTTACCACCCTGTAATAAAGTAACGATAATTAATAGAGCAGCGTCTATCATCAATAAAGCGTTTAACATGAAAGTGCTCCTTTCGCTAATGCTTAAATATTATACTTAATTCAAGCACAATTGTAAATATGTCTAGTTTTCATCGGCACATGAATTAATATCACAACCTTGGCTATTGTTTTCTTCTTGTGCATTTTTGACTGTTTCACTAAATGATCCAAGTTTTTCTTTTAGAGCAGATACTCTTTCTTCTGTCCAATAATCTTCTACAGATATATCATCAGTAGATAATTGATTTGATTCACCATCATAACCAATGATTTCACCATTAACGATATATAGAACTAATGGAACATAAATTCTAGCATTACCATCATTGTCATATCCTGTTATATCTTCACCTTGTTTACCAATGAGTTCTACAAGATTTTGATAAAATTCTGTATTTTCTTTACGATCATTTAAGATGTCATAATATAAAACACTTAAATCATATTCCTTAGATACTTCATCTAAATATGGAGCATATGCTTGACACCATGGGCATTCTTTAAATCCAAGATATACTACACCAGTACCATGTTCTATTAATTTCATGACACTATCTTGGTCTTTTGTATAGAACACATTATCTTCTTCTACTTTTTCATAATCTGCCATCACATTTACTTTAGGTGTAGAAGTTACCGAAGGTGTGGATTCAGTTGTATTACTTGTTGAACTACATGCAGTTAACATAAACATACTTAATACGCATAAAAGAATTTTTTTCATAACCATTCTCCCTTTTGACTAGTATCATACTATAACTTTGTGAAAACCATATGAATAAGAGAGAATTTCTTCTCTCTTATTTACTTATTCAGCTAATTTTGTTGCGTCGTATCCAAAATATTTAATAGATAATTCGGATAAGCTACCATCATTTCTTAGTTCATCTAGAATTTTATTTACTTCTTCAATTAATGAAGTAGTTGAATCAGATTTTTGTGCTGCGATTACAGTTTTTTCAGGTTCTGTTTCATCCACAATCTTAATTCCAGCAGATTCACCTTTTTCGTTTACATATTCATTGAATACAGATAATGAGTTAATTGTTGCGTCCGCATCACCTCTTTGTAGAAGTTGAATTGTATCCGCAAATGTATTGATATATGTCACTGTAGCACCATATTCTTCACCCATTTCTGCATAGCTTGAGCCAGGAGAATTTGTAGAAATTTTACCATTTAAATCTTCAAAAGAATGAATATCATCATTATCTTCTAAGACAATTAATACTGTTTGATCATATAAATATGGTTCACTGAAGTTAAATGATTCAGCACGTTCATCTGTATAAGTAACGCCATTAATACCTAAATCAAATACACCTGTTTGTACACCAGCAAGAATTGAATCCCAATCTGTTTCTTTGTATTCAACACTAACGCCTAACTTATCCGCAATCATCTTACCAAGTTCAACGTCAAATCCAACAAGTTCATTTGTGTCTTGATCATGATATGTATATGGAGACCAATCGCCTTCAGTCGCAACAGTCAAAACACCTTTTTCTTTAATTATTTCTAATAAATCTGTACTTGTTGAAGCTTCTTCACTACTTGCACTAGCTGTACTAGCACTTTCACTAGAGTTAGAAGAACAACCACCTAAAAATAACATGCTTAAACTTAATAAACTAACAATAACTTTTTTCATTTTTCTACACCCTTTCACTTATAGATTTTAAAAATTGTTTTACTCTTTCATTTTGAGAATTTTCAAAGAAAGATTTAGAATCTGTATTTTCTATTACTTGACCTTTATCGATAAATAAAACTTTATTCGATATATTTTTTGCAAAAGATAGTTCATGCGTTACAACAACCATTGTCATACCACTTTCAGCTAGCTTTTTCATTGTCATAAGAACTTCACCAATGAGCTCTGGATCAAGAGCACTAGTTGGTTCATCAAAATAGATTACTTCTGGTTCATAGACTAAAGCTCTAGCAATAGATACACGTTGTTGTTGTCCACCAGAAAGTTGTGAGGGATAGTGATTTAATCTATCTTTCATACCAACTTTTTTTAATGCTTCGATAGCTTTAGCTTTCGCTTCTTCTTTATTCATTTTTCTAGCAATCACTAGACCACTCATGACATTTTCTAGAACTGTTTGATTTAAGAATAAGTTGTAATTTTGAAATACAAATCCTGTTTTCTTACGAATACTAGTAACATCTTTATGGTTAATTTTTGATAAATCATATTCTTGACCATCAAATGTTAATGTTCCTGAATCTGCTTTAGCTAAGAAATTCATACATCTTAATATTGTTGTTTTTCCACTACCACTAGGTCCAAGAATCGCAACAACATCACCATCATCAATCTTAAAGTTAATTCCTTTTAATACTTCATGAGAATCAAATGATTTATGGAGATTTTTAATTTCAATCATTTTACACCTCCATAGAAATTTAATTTCTTTTCAATTTGTTTTTGTAGAATTGTCGCAATAGAGCAGAATATCAAGTAAATAAACGCTGCTTCTAAATACAACAAGAATGGTTCAAATACACTACCATTAATAATTTGGGCTTGTCTAAACATTTCAATCACGGTAATTGTAGAAGTCATTGATGAATCTTTAATTAATGCAATAAATGAATTCATTAATGAAGGAAATGCTGTACGTAATGCTTGAGGTAAAATCACATGCATCATAATTTGCATATAGTTCATGCCAACACAATACCCAGCTTCCATCTGTCCACTAGGAACAGCTTCTAATGAAGCACGCATCGTTTCAGACATATATGCACCTTCATTTAATCCTAGAACAAGTATTCCACATACTATTGGATTAAACTTAATTCCAATTACTGGTAGTCCATAAAAGAATACATATAATTGCACAAGTAATGGAGTTCCTCTAGTAATCCAAATATAGATACGCGTAATAAAAGATAATACTTTTATATGTGCGTATTGGATGAATGCCACAATAACAGATATCACAAATGCAAGTGCGAAAGACGCAATTGCAAGAGGAATCGTCACTTTAATTCCTAAAGCTAATAACTTAGGAAATGAACTCAGTAAAATTTGTATCGCTCTCTCTGACATATTTAATTCCTACTAACCTTATAGGTAATAACTATTTTATATCTAATCCCTACCTTGTCAATAGGAGATAAAAAGATTATGATTTATATATGTTAATTTCAACAAAAGGTACAAATGCCATTCGTGCTTTAGTAGATATGGCAGATAATGGTGGCGAAGAAAAATATATCTGTATATCTTCTATCGCAACTAGACTAAACATATCTCGTAAATATCTAGAAAGTATCATGACTCTACTAGCTAAAAATAAGTTAGTAGATGTTGCATATGGAAAATGTGGTGGCTATAAATTAAATAAAAAACCAGAAGAATATAACCTTCTGGAGATTTTAATGGTTACTGAAGAAAAAATACAAACCGTATCTTGTTCATGTTTAGAAGAAAAAGAATGTCATAGTGAAGATAATTGTTGTACATTAGGTTTATACCAAGAATTACATGAATTAATCTTAAATTTTTTAAGAAATAAAACACTTAAGGATTTGATGCATAAATCATAACTTCCATTTGCTCATCAAGCATTTACAAAGTATAATAATTTTTGCAATGCCGGTGTGGCTCAATGGTAGAGCAACGCACTCGTAACGCGTAGGTTGGAAGTTCGATTCTTCTCATCGGCACCATTATTAGTATTCAAACTAGGTGAAAGCCTAGTTTTTTTATACGCAAAAAAAACACCCCTACAATTGTAAGAGTGTAATCTACTATAATCTACTAACTAATTAGTCAGCGATATATGGAAGTAAAGCCATTTGACGTGCACGTTTAATTGCTACTGCAAGTTCACGTTGGTACTTAGCTTTTGTACCAGTAACACGACGAGGAATAATCTTTCCGTTTGGAGAGATAAATTTCTTTAATAGCTCAACATCTTTATAATCAATATAACTGATGTTGTTTTTTGTAAAATAACAAACTTTTTTACCACCAGTTCTTTGCTTTCTGAATGCCATGTTATTCTCCTTTGATTTTAATAATTAGAATGGCAGGTCATCGCTGGAAATATCCATGCTAATGCCTGTATCAAAATCACTGTTACCAAATGGATCATTTGATGAAGTATCATAAGCATTTGTTGCTGGAGCATTTGTTGGATAGTCATTACCTTGAGCATTGTTATAATCACGACTTTGTGATTGAGCTTTGCTTTCTAGTAAACGAACATTGTCACAAACTACTTCTGTAACATAAACTTTTCTACCATCTTGTCCATCATAGTTACGTGTTTGGATTCTTCCATCCACGCCTACTAATGCGCCTTTACGAGCATATTGCCCTAAAAAATCAGCTGCTTGTCTCCAAGCTACACAGCTAATGAAATCAGCTGTTTGTTGATTTTGTGCAGAACCACTTGTTCTACGGTCGCATGCAACAGTAAATGTAGCTACTGATAATCCGCCTGATGTCTTACGAACTTCGACATCTCTTGTTAATCTTCCAACAAGAACTACACGATTTATCATTATTTAGACTCCTTAGATGATAGGTCATCTCTTTGAACTGTCATGAAACGAACAACGTTTGGATTGATACGCATTAAACGATCAAATTCTTTTAAGCCTTCGTTTTCAGATTCAAATGTAGTTACAACGTAGTAACCTTTTGTCATATCATCGATTTCGTAAGCGAAATCACGCATTCCCCATTCATCAGTCTTAACAATCTTTCCGCCTTCTTTTGTGATAATGCCTGAAAGTGTCTCGATTAGGGCTGTACGTTTTTCTTCTTCTAGAGAAGCTTTGATGATATACATGACTTCATATGTTCTCATGTCTTACACCTCCTTCTGGACTAAACGGCCATTGCTGGCAAGGAGCAGAATAATTTTCCACTCGCCTAAAGATAATACCAGTTTCCACTATTTTTGTAAACAGAAAAATGCAAATTTTATGCATAAAATATATGTTTTTTGCATAATAAAAACAAGCAAAATTAATTGCCTGCTTTTAGTGTTTCTAAGAAATGTTCTATCTTTTCTAAAGCTAATTTTAATTCTTCTAAACTATATGCATAAGATATACGAATATGTCCTTCTCCACTTGGTCCAAATGCTGTCCCAGGGATAACACATACCTTTTCTTCTTTTAATAATCTTACACAGAAATCATAAGAACTTAATCCAGTAGAAGTAATATTTGGGAATACATAGAATGCACCTTGAGGCATTGGTGTATATAATCCCATACGATTTAATCTAGCAACGATAAAGTTTCTTCTCGCTTCAAAAGATTGTTTATGTTCTTCAATATCTTGGTCGCTCTTTTCAGATATTGCTTCAACGCCTGCAAATTGGCTAGGTGTAGAAGCTCCCATTGCACCATATTGGTGAATAGAATTACATGCTTCGATGATAACTTTATCCGCAATCATAAAACCAAGTCTCCAACCTGTCATAGAATAAGCTTTAGAAAAACCATTCACAATAACAAGTTGATCTCTAAAATCTTCAAATATACCCATTGAGCAAGGTTCAACACCATATGACAATTCCATATAGATTTCATCACATACAGTTAAAATACGATGTTCCTTTAGTAATGGAATAATCTCTTCATAATCCTCACGCGTCATAACACCACCTGTAGGATTACTTGGATAATTCAAGATAATCATCTTAGTTTTATCTGTAATTTTAGCTTCTAATTGCTCTTTTGTTACTTTAAAGCCATTCTTTTCTTCTAGTTCTAAATATACAGGTGTAGCCCCAGTCACAAGAACTGATGGTTCATATGCAACATATCCTGGATCTAATACTAGACACTCGTCACCAGGTTCAAGAACGACTCTACAAACTAAATCGATTGCTTCACTTGCACCATTTGTGACTAATACGTTTTCATTTGTATAGTTTTCAACATTGAAACGTCTCTTATAGTACTTAGCAATACCACGACGTAGTTGTTCTAAACCACGTGTTGGTGGATAGTAAGTTCTACCTTTTTCTATTGCATAAATACCTTCTTCGCTAATATGCCAAGGTGTTTTAAAATCCGGTTCACCTACACTAAGTGAAATAACATTTTCTGTACTAGATGCTAAGTCAAAGAATTCCCACAATAAGCTTCTGCCTAACTTTTTAACGTCGGAATTAATAAATTCTTCAGCACTCATGGTTCAACAATCATCCTTTCATCTTCTGTTTTTTCTTTTTCAAGAATGATGCCATCCATTTTGTAATTCTTTAATAAGAAACAAGTCACAGTAGAAGTTACACCTTCAATTGGTGCTAACTTTTGGGCAACGAAATCAGAAACTTCACGCATTGTTTTACCTTCAATGAATACCATAAATTCGCTACGGCCACTCATTAAATATAAATTTGTAACTTCAGGGAAGTTAGCAATTCTTTCCGCAATACGGTCATAACCAACTTCTCTTTCAGGTTTAGCACTAACTTCAATAATTGCACTGCAATGATCGATGCTTGTTTTATCCCAATTGATTACTGTGTGATAACCACAAATAATTTGTTCTTTTTCTAATTCTTTTTGTTCTTCTTCAACTTTTTCACTACTAACTCCTAGAATATCCGCTAAATCTTCTTTAGCAATACGAGGATTTTTTTCTAGAATTTTCAGTAATTGCACTTCACTTGTCATAAAATATTCTCCTAAATGTCTCTAAGAACTCCATTCTTCAATAAAATTCTTCTATCACTTAGTTTACTAACTTCATTCGAGTGTGTCACTACAATAATTGTTTTTCCATACTTTTCTGCAAGCATTTGGAACAATTTAATAATTTCTTGTTCTGTTTCTGTATCTAGGTTACCTGTAGGTTCATCCGCAAAGATTAAATCTACATTAGAGGCAATCGCTCTAGCAATCGCAATACGTTGTTGTTCACCACCAGATAACTTAGTCACTAAACGATTTGCTTTAGTGTTAACAATACCAACCATATTTAATAATGCATAAGCTAGTTCTGTATGATTTTTAGGTAGCTTGTTATCTGTTTCTGTCATTGCTAGTAATACATTTTCTAGACCTGTCAAATATGTAATCAAGTTATATTGTTGGAATACAACACCAACTTTATTTCTACGATATTGATATAAACCTAATTTATCTAAATCTTCACCAGCAAAATAAACTTTACCAGATTCTTGTTTATCTAGTCCTGCCATAATACTTAATAAAGTTGTTTTACCAGAACCAGAAGGTCCAAGAATGGTATAGAATGTTCCTTCTTCAAATGAATAAGACAAATTCTTTAAGATTTCTCTTTTATAGCCACCATCAATGTAACCATAATTTAAGTTTTCAAGTTTTAATATAGTACCCATGATGACCTCCTAGTTTGTCTCAAGAAGAATCTGTTTAGGATTCAAACGCATAATCATAAATGATGGAATTAAGATTGCGATTAATACAACAACTGTACCAATAGCATAGATTTCAAGAACTAATGGTGCAGATACACTTACATGATATTGACTCAATAAGTCATCTTGAGTAACTTCTGTAAAGTAATCTGTTGAATCACTCCAATAATAAATAGTACTGTCATCATCTGTATCATATTGAGCATCAGATGCTGTTTGATAAGAAAGTACAGCTTCACCAACTCTACCAGCAATTAATGATCCACTTCCTACTGCGAGTAAGAATCCTACTGCCGCTATCGCAATTAACTCTAAGAATAACTGCAATATCACTTTCACCTTCGATACACCAAGTGATAGTAATACACCAATTTCATATTCACGTGTTTTTAATGTTAGTGCTGTTACTAATGAAATAATAACAACAGCATTTACAACAACAATCCATACAACGATATTTGCGAAGAAACTCATTGTATCTAATGGTCTAGCTAATTTCTTAAATGTTTCGTTATTTGCATTTAATTTTGTATATTGTGCAATACTAGCCTCATGATCACTAACGAAGTCTTCAACATTTAGTGGATCATCAAGTAGGAATACTACAGAACTTGGTTGCATTTCTGTATCCACTGTTAAACTACCATAATTAACTGGATCTTGTTCTTTTAAGATATCAAAATACTTTTGTTGTAAGCCTAAAACATAATCACTTAGTGTTGTATAAGGCGTTAAAATAATGTTTTTTGGTGATTCATATGGTGACATCCAACCAAAACGTTGGTCATTAGGATTAACATCATTTGTTGTTGAGTAAATACCAACAATTTCTAGAGTTAGATATAAGTCATCATCTGTTAAACCATAATTAGTATATGTACTCCATTCATATGCACCAACATTTGTAACAGAAAGTGAATCGCCAACTTTAAAGTTATTTTGTTCAGCTAATTCTTTTGTGATACATACAACTTTGTTTCCATTATCAATATCATCTTGATTAATATAGCGGCCTTCCACTAATGAGAATGTACCTTCTTCCATTTCAATCATATTTGGATATAGATTTCCATATACCATGATATTAGGATTCTTATATTCTATTTCATTACCTAGTGCATCAGTTCCTACACTAAGACTATTATTTTGATCTTCATTACCAAGAGGTACGTTATCAAAATCTTTAGAATACATTGTACTTGTGACCATGTAGTTGACAGCTTTTACTCGACTATCTTTAGCTAATTCTTCAGCAGATTCTTTCGAAATCTTTGGATAATTCTTATAAGCTTCATCAATTTCATCTTGGTCTGTCAATGAATCAATATATTTGTAGTAAGCATCATAATCTGTTTCATAGCTAACTGCAGCTCTCATTTGTTTTCTTGTTAATACTTTTGCATTATCTGCAGCTTGGGAAATACCCAAGCCTAAGATAACTAAATTACCAATCACGAAGAATGTAATAATCAATAAAATTGATTTCGTTGGTTTACGTGTAATATATCGCCAAGCTCTTTTAAACGCGTTCATAGTTCTCCTTTATTAGTTTCCTTTTACATCAGCAGTAGATGTAGCTTCTGGAGTAGCTTTTTCTTGTACATAAATAACATATGTATTTCCTGCTGTTAACGTTGCATCTTTATCTAATACTGTGCCATTCTTATCTGTTACAAAGTAATCTCTATCTGCATACCAAGTTGTCTTTGCATCCTTAGCAACAGTAACTTGTGTTAATGAAATATTTTTAACTCCTGCATATACAAGTAAGTCAGATGCATACTTATAGTCAGACATCTTTAATGATTCAGGTGTAACTGGAGTTACTGCACAACCACCAGTAGAAATTGTATAGCTAATTCTTGCGTCTAGATTTAATGGTCTTTCGCATCCATTACCTGTACTACTTGTTCCACCACTACAGCTATAGTCAATGATTGCTCCAGGAGTAGTATACTCATCGCTACATTTTTCTTTAACTGTTCCATATTGACCAGCTTGAATACTTGCACCTTTCGAGTTCCATTCATCTACTTGTGCTTTTAATGCTAAGTAATCTCTACCAAGCCAAGCTCTAGAATCTGTTTCTAAGATTGGTAAGTATTCAGAAACTGTTAGTTCTAATACTTCACCAGACTCTACAACACTTCCTGCTGTTAAGCTTTGTGCAATGATTGACCCTTTAGGAGCAGCGTTATATACAGATTTTGTTACTACTGTTACAGAGTTACTAGAATCTGCTTTCCAAGCATTATATTGTTCTTCTGTATAACCTACTAGATTAGGAATCTTTACGCCTTTACCTTTAGATACAACTACTGTTAGAGTTTCTCCTTCTTTCATTGTGTCGCCAGATTTTTTATCCATAGAAATAATCTTATCTTTATCGACTTGATCAGAGAAAGCTTCTGTCTTATTTAATACAACTTTCTTTGTATTGCACCAAGATTCAACTTCTGTAATTGTCTTACCAACTAAGTTTTCTACTGTGATTTGTCCAGCAGGAGCAGGTCCTTTAGAACATGTAACATTTAATGTAGTACTTCTTGTGAAATCTTCTTGACTACCATTCTTCACTTCATAAGAAATAACATTACCACTTTCAACAGTATCGCTATATTGCGAAACAACTTTAGCTTTTGATAATTTATTTTCAGAAATCCATGCTTGAATTTCACTACTTGTCATAGATGTAATATCTGTAGGGAAATCAATCTTTTCATCAGGATCCGGACCATTAGATACAGTAAATGTAATTGGTGTATCTTTCTTTACTTTCTTTCCTTCAGCTACACTTTGTTCTACAACTACGCCTTTGTCATAATCCATGGAGTAAATTGGTTCACTAGTCGCAATAGCACTACTGTCCATCTTATTTTGTTTAGCCCATGTAGATACTTCAGAAATATTCTTTCCTACAAAGTTAGGCATTGTAATATGCGGAGCAAATTTAAACCAATATATACCAAAGCCAATACCTACAACGAGTACAGCTAAGATAATTAATGCGACTGGTGATAGTTGTTTTTTAGGTGTATCTACCTTAACTACTTTTTCTTCACCATAGCTTGCTGGCATACCGTTAAATCCACCATAAGCTTCTTCATCATCAAAGCCGCCATCATTTTCTTCTTCAACTTCTTCAGGTTCTTCGTAAGTTGGTTCTACTACTGGTTCTTTTTGTGTGTTTTTTGTACTCATTGTTGGAATATCAAAATCATCATCTGTATCGTTACTAACTACTACCTTTTTCTTTGGTTTGAAGTCATTTACATCTTGAATATGATCTAACTTTCCACTTTTCTTATCGCTTATCTCATTAGCGAGTTCACTCATAAAGTCACGTTTTTCTGGCATGACAAATCTCCTCCCAAATGGTTGAAAACATTATAGCATTTTCACCATTTTCAAGTCACCTATTGAATCATACCTTATCCCTGATAAAAGTGCTATTAAGAATATCTTAATTCTCTTAATTTGATATAATAAATTTGTAAGAAATGAGGGAAAAATAAACAATGAAAAAATTATTAAATAGCGTTTTAATCGCTACGCTATCATTAGGTTTATTTGCGTGTTCTAGTAAACCTAGTGCAACTACTACGGTAGAATCTTTTTTGAAGGCAATGAATAGTGGGGACTATGCAAAATGTATTACTTATTTTGATACAGATATGGCAGATACCTTTGCACAAACTTATGATTACGTTTCTAGTCTTAATTTAGCTGATGATGCGCCAGTAACAGATGAAACACTCAACGCTTTATCTGATTTAGTTAGTACAACATTAAAGTCAAGTTGTGTCAGTTATACAATTGGCGATACAACAAAAGAAAGTGATACAAAATATACTGTAGCCACAACAATTGAATATATTGATTTTGATAGTACAGATACTTCTACTATTGAAGAACAACTAGTCGAACAATATCAAATTACAGATGAAATGGTAGAAGAATTAGATGAAGATGCTTTAGGAAATCTATTACTTTACAATATCGCTAAATATTCAACAGAGTTAATGCAATATGGTCTAGAAAATGGTGAAAAGACATCTTCTGATTCTACATTTACTGTAGAAAAAGTAGATAATAATTGGTTAATTACAGATATCAATTAAGTCCACAAGAGCTAGCTTTAGCTCTTTTTTGTATCTCTTTCACAATATTTCACACAATAATTTTTAGCACTCTCGATTTTAGTGTGCTAATATAGTCACACGGAGGTGGCTTATGAATATCGGAAAGAACCCTAAAAAGCCCTTAATATATTACTATTCAATCGTAATATTAATATTAGCTGTCATTAATTTAATCTTAGTGCCAACAATATCTTCTTCTAAAATCCAAGAAGTAGATTACAGCACATTTATGCAGATGACAGAAAATAAAGAAATAGATGAAGTACAAATCAATGATAAAGAAATCCTCTTCACTAAAGTTGGTGAAGATAATCAAATTTATCAAACTGGTTTAATGGATGATCCAGGCAGAACAGAAAGATTATATGAATCTGGTGCAAAGTTCACACAAACTATTGAACAAGAATCTTCACCTTGGATTAGCTTATTACTATGGTTTGTCTTACCACTTATGTTCTTCTCCTTCTTAGGAAATAAGATGATGAACAATATTTTCCGTAAGGAAGGTGGTTCAAATTCAATTATGTTTAATATGGGCAAATCGAATGCTCGTGTATATATCAAGTCTTCAAATGGAATCAAGTTTAGTGATGTTGCTGGTGAAGATGAAGCGAAAGAATCTTTACAAGAAATTGTCACTTACTTACATGATCCTAAAGCATATTCTGAAATTGGTGCTTCCATGCCTAAAGGTATCTTACTTGTAGGTCCTCCTGGAACTGGTAAAACAATGCTTGCTAAAGCTGTTGCTGGTGAATCCAATGTACCTTTCTTCTCCATGAGTGGTTCAGAATTTGTTGAAATGTTTGTTGGTATGGGTGCTTCTAAAGTACGTGACTTATTCAAACAAGCAAAAGAAAAAGCTCCATGTATCGTATTTATTGATGAAATCGATGCGATTGGTCAAAAGAGATCTGGCGGTAATATCGGTGGTAATGATGAACGCGAACAAACATTAAACCAATTACTAACAGAAATGGATGGCTTCGAATCAAATAATGGTGTTGTTATCTTAGCTGCTACAAACCGTCCTGAATCGTTAGATCCTGCTTTAACTAGACCTGGTAGATTTGATAGACGTGTACCTGTAGAATTACCTGATTTAAAAGGTAGAGAAGAAATCTTAAAAGTACATGCTAAGAAAGTTAAGATGGAAAAAGATGTTGATTTATCTGTTATCGCTAGAATGGCAAGTGGTGCAAGTGGTGCAGAACTAGCAAATATTATTAATGAAGGTGCTTTAAGAGCGGTAAGAGAAGGTAGAAATACAGTTACTCAAACAGACTTAGAAGAAAGTATTGAAGTTGTATTTGCTGGTTATCAAAAGAAGAATGCTATCTTAACAGATAAAGAAAAGTTAACTGTTTCATATCACGAAGTAGGTCACGCTCTTGTGGCCGCATTACAATCGCATAGTGCTCCTGTCCAAAAGATTACGATTATTCCTAGAACTAGTGGTGCTCTAGGTTATACAATGCAAGTTGATGAAGGTAATCACTCTTTATATACAAAAGAAGAACTAGAAAATAAGATTGCGACATTTACTGGTGGTAGAGTAGCAGAAGAAATTGTCTTCAATGAAATTTCTACTGGTGCATCTAATGATATTGAACAAGCTACTAAACTAGCTCGTGGAATGATTACAAGATACGGTATGAATGAAGATATTGGTATGGTTGCTTTAGAAACAGTACAAAATCAATATTTAGGTGGTGATACATCATTATCTTGTTCTGAAACTACAGCTGCAGAAATTGATAAGAAAGTCATTGAGCTTGTTAAGACACAATATAATAAAGCAAAAGACTTATTAACTTCGCATCGTGCAGAGTTAGATAAGATTGCAAAGTACTTATATGAAAAAGAAACAATTACTGGTGAAGAATTCATGAAAATCCTAGAAGAAGATCAAGTCTTCGCACAAACTCCTGTAGAAACAGAAACAAATTAATCTGAAAGACCTTGTGAAAAACAAGGCCTTTTTAATAATATTTTCACAAATTAAATTTCACGATTTTTTCACAAACACTTCACATATAAATTTTTACTTGCGATATTATATTAATGTAATTTTTTCATTTTCCTAATAAAGCTAGTCAAGTAAATGACTAGCTTTATATTTTTATAACGAATAAGGATGATATTTTTCTATTATTTTTTCAGCACATTTAATGCCATCAATAGCACTAGATACAATTCCTCCAGAATATCCTGCACCTTCACCACTCGGATAAACCCCTTCAACTTCATCCGATTCTAATGTAGTAATATTTCTCACAATACGAACAGGTGAACTAGAACGTGTTTCCGATGCTGTAATATATGAACCTAAATCAATAAATCCAGGGAATACTTTTTCCATATAAATAAAAGCTTCTTCTAGCGACTCATTAATAGATGATTCAAATACTTCATGTACATCTTTTTCTAGGATTCCTCTTTGATACGTAGGTGTAACTAGATTTTTACTTGTTTGATTTAAGAAACTTGCGACAGTTTCGCCAACTGCTTTTCCTTCACCTAGTCTATAAACTCTTTGTTCTAACTCTTCTTGATACTTTAGACCTGCTAAATAATCATTTCCATAATCACTAGAATCTACTTGAACTACAATAGCACTATTCGCATTGACTCCATCACGTTTTGAGTAAGACATACCATTTGTGACAATCGTATTTTTCTTACTCTCAGAAGGAACAACATATCCTCCTGGACACATACAGAAGCTATATGCACCTTTTCCATTACTTGTTTTCGTCGCAATATGATATTCCGCATTTGGTAAAGAAGAATAATCATCTATATTCTTATATTGTTTCTCATTAATAAATGATTGTAATGTTTCTACTCGTACACCAACCGCAAATGGTTTATTCTCTAAGCATAAATATTTACCTAGTTTTCTATATGTATCTCCTGTACCATTTCCAATTGCTAGAATAAGTGCTTCTGTTTGTAATTCTTCACCAGTACTAAGGACAATACCTTTTAATTTGTTATTTTCTACAATAATGTCATCTAGTCTAGTATTAAAATGAATTTCCCCACCTAGTTCTATGATTTTTTCACGAATATTCTTATCTAATTCAACAAACTTATCTGTCCCAATATGTGGATGATTTAAGTAAGCAATATCTCCACTAGCACCTGCTTCAATTAGTTTATCTAGAATAAGCGATACTCTTTCATCTTTTATTCTTGTGGTTAATTTACCATCAGAGAAAGCACCTGCTCCACCTTCACCATATTGCACATTACTTTCTTCATCTAGTTCTCCACCATTCCAATACGCTTCTACTTTTTGTTTACGTTCTAATACATTTGATCCTCTCTCTATTACAATAGGTCGATATCCTTTTAGCGCTAACAAATACGCACTCGCCATCCCGCTAGGGCCAAAGCCTACAATAACAGGTTGATGCTCTAACTTTAAAAGTCCAAAACTAGGTGCATGATATACAAAAGGTTCTATACTTCTAGCTTTATTCTTTAATTTCTTCAAATATGTATTCTCATGGTTTAATTCCATATCGATTTGATATAGATATTTTGCTTGTCTATTTCTTCTTGCATCTAATGAGCGATGATGAATCTTAATAGATTTAACATCCCCATTTTTAATGTTATATTCTCTAATTGCTTTATCAATTACATTCTCTTTTTCATTTATATCTGTTGTTATTTCTATTCTTAACATAATTCTTCCCTTTACTAGTATTAGTGTACATATTTTTTTACAACTTGTCCTTTATTTTATATTTTGCAATGATACAATATTCCCTATGCATTAGGGGGATTTTAGAGATGAAGAAAATGAAGGTTGATTTATTAAATGGTGTTGTTTGGCAACAAATTCTAATCTTTTTCTTTCCTGTATTTTTCGGTACAATTTTCCAACAATTATATAATACGGTTGATGCCATTGTTGTAGGTAACTTTGTAGGTAAAGAAGCTCTTGGTGCAGTAGGAGGTTCTACTGGAACACTAACAAACTTATTAGTTGGTTTCCTTGTGGGTTTATCTTCTGGTGCTACTGTCGTTATTGCTCAATTTTATGGTAATCGAGAAACAGAAAGAGTACCTGTAACCGTTTCTACTAGTATGGTTATGTCTATTGCATTTGGTTTAATCTTAACTGTTTTAGGATATATCTTTGCCCCACAATTACTACATTTATTAAATGTACCAGATGATATCTTTGCCTATTCTGTTACATATCTTCGTATATTCTTTATTGGTTTAATTCCTACATTAATTTATAACACTGGTTCTGGTGTTTTACGTGCAGTAGGAGATTCTAAGCG
>CAVAZS010000008.1:0-34777 GCA_963593385.1 Lachnospiraceae bacterium
GGACGAAAATAGCTCTTACGAGTGAATCTAGTTCGTTGCCGGTTCTTTTTTTATTCTCTTTGGAAAATATTTTTACTGTCAAGTAAAAAAGCTTGACAGTATTTTTATTAAGAGTATACTTATTATTGCTTAGGAGGAATTAAACATGGCAGTTAAATTAAGATTAACAAGAATGGGTGCTAAGAAAGCCCCAAGATATCGTATTGTTGCAGCAGATTCACGCGTTGCAAGAGATGGAAAGGTTATTGAAGTTATTGGAACATATGATCCAACAACAAATCCTGAAACAGTTTCTTTAGATAGTGAAAAAGCTATGAAATGGTTAAAGAACGGTGCTCAACCTTCTGATACTGTTCGCAATATCTTATCTCATCAAGGAGTTATGAAACAATTCCATGATGAAAAAGTTGCTTCAAAGAAAGCTAAGAACTAATTAGTATGGTAGAACTTGATCAAGTACTACGTAATCTAATTGAACCAATGGTAGAAGACAAAGAAAAGCTTGAAGTTCGTAAATTAGATGGCAAAGATGAAAAAGATGTTATACTTTGTGTATATGCATCCAGTAATGATATTGCTCATTTAATTGGTCGTAAAGGTAGTATGGCTTCCGCTCTTCGTCAAGTTATGTCTGTTGCAGCACATTCTGATGATAAGCGTATTTCTATCAAGTTCGAACAGATTTAAGGATGCTTATAAAGCATCTTTTTTTTGGAGGTTAATATGGATTTTATTGAAATTGGGAAAATTGTGAATACACATGGTTTAAAAGGGGAATTAAAAATTGAAAGCTGGTCAAGCTTTGATGATATTCGATACGAAAAGGGTAATACTATTTATTTAAATATTAATAATGAATATGTTCCTTTTACGGTCGCAACATATAGAGAACATAAAGGATATGCTTTAGTTTCTTTTGAAGGACTACAAGATATTAATTTAGTTGAAAAATATAAAACCCATATTGTTTATATAGATAAAGATTCTCGTGGTGAATTAGAAGAGGATGAATATTATTCTGATGATTTAGTAGGCTTATCTGTTTTAGATGATCAAAATAATCAAATTGGAGAAGTCGTATCTGTTGAATTTACAAATGGTGCACAAGATAATTTGCGTGTCCGTACTACAAATCATAAAGAAATCTTAGTGCCATATGTCGATGCTTTTATTCTTGATGTAAATATTGATGAAGGATATATACAAATACATGTAATGGAAGGATTACTATGAAAATAACATTTTTGACATTATTCCCAGAAATGTATACTAATTTTAGTAATACTTCAATAATTGGCCGTGCAATTGCTGAAAATAAAGTGACAGTAGAATTTATTAATATTCGTGACTTTGCTTTAGATAAATTTAAACATGTTGATGACACACCATATGGTGGTGGTGCAGGAATGATTATGAAGTGTCAACCAGTATTAGATGCTTTAGAATCAGTGAAAACAGAGAATTCAAAAGTAATCTTATTTGCGGCAAATGGTAAAACATATAATCAATCATTAGCTAGGAATTATTCTAAGCTAGATCATTTAATTTTATTGTGTGGTCATTATGAAGGCATAGATGCTAGAATTGAAAATCATGTAGATGAAGTTTTGTCTATTGGTGATTATGTTTTAACTGGTGGTGAACTAGCAAGCATGGTTGTTGCGGATTCAATTATTCGTTTACTAGATGGGGTTATTCAAGAAGATTCTATTACAGATGAATCATATGAAAATGGCTTATTAGAATATCCGCAATATACTAAGCCACAAGATTATAAAGGAGAAAAAATACCAGCTGTTTTAGCTTCTGGAGATCACGAAAAAATTAGAAAATGGCGCAAATTACAATCTTTACTTTTAACAAGAGAAAAGAGGAAAGATTTATTTGAACAATACACTTTAAGTGACGAAGATAAAAAATTATTAAAAGAATTTGATGAACATAGAGATGAGTAAATTAATAGAATATAAAGTTAAAATTGAACAAAAATCTACTTTTCCAAAAGATATTCCATTTGGATATTTTCAGTATGGGAATCTTCAATATGGTTCATATATTGGTAGACACTTACAAGAAGGTAAAATCAAAGAAAATATGTTTATTTTTTATGAAATGAATCATATTGGCAGAGGAATTAAAGTAAGATACGCTAGAAATAATAGTAGTTTTATTGAATTTACATTATCTCTTCCAACTTGTTCAAATGAAATTAATTTATTTATAGAAACTTGTTTATATTTTTCTCGGTATTGGACATGTAGTTTTACTTTTAATCAAAAGCATATTACTAGTTCTACATTAAGAGAGTTAGAAAATTCATGGCAAATTGAAAATACCCGTATGATTAAAAATATGATAAATGAAATAAAAATAGATGAAGATAAAGTTTTTGTTTTACCAAGTGCTAAATATGAATTGTATTTAGGCGTACAGGAAGCTAATCTTTTACATCCAGTAACTAGTAGTGAGAGCTTTGGATCATGGCTTCTTCATAAACAAGAAAAGACAATCTATGTACCAGATTTATTTAATAAAAATATCAACCATCATTTAAGTAATTACATAATAATTCCTTTGGATGTTCCATGTTTAATTCCAAATACAAAAGATTTTTATCAATCTAATGATAATTTATCTGTTTGTTTTTATGACAATGGAAAAGAGCTTTGTTTTATTTCTTACGATTTATTTTTGATGTATTTACCTCGACAAAAAACATTTTATTTTGATGCTTGTCAAAAATTAGTTTCTTCATTTGAATATGAAGATATTTCTTGTTTTATAGAGGATAACTATAATGATTAAAATTGTATTTTTAGATGTAGATGGTACGTTATTATCGCATAAAACAAATTCTGTATCTCCTATAACAAAAGAAGCAATCTCTTTACTACAAGATAATCAAATAAAAGTTTTTGTTTGCTCAGGAAGAAGTAAATATGAATTTAATCAAATTGTTCAACTTAAGGATGTTTCTTTTGATGGTTATATTTTAATGGGTGGAGCTATTAGTGAATATCATGATGAAATTATTTCAGATTATCCTATAAATAGAAATGATATTAATGCTATTTATCGTTTTCAATTAGAAAATCATATTAGTATGATTGCTGTTGAAAAAGATTATCAATATATAAATTTTATTAGTAATCATGCAATACAGGCATATGATGCTGTTCATACGGCTTTTCCAGAAGTAAAAGAATTTTCAAATATTTTAAATCAAAAAATATATCAATTTGTTGCGTTTGCTAGCCAAATGGAGCTAGAGAAATTATCGGAAAATTTAAAGGAGATATTAATTACTTCATGGAATCCTTATGGATATGATTTAGTAAATAAAAATAGTGGTAAAGGAAATGCAATTAAAGATGTTTGCCGATATTTTGGATATCAACTTGATGAAAGTCTTGGCATAGGTGATGGCGAAAACGATATTGATATGCTTCAAACAGTTGGTACAAGTATTGCCATGGGTAATGCTTTGAATAGTGTTAAAGCAATTAGTGATTATATTACAGATGATATTGATGAAGATGGCCTTTATCATGCGTTAAAACATTATGAATTAATATAACTTAAGGAATATTTAATCATTTTAGATGTAGTATCTTAAATAGAATATTTTCTACAATATTAGTGAGGTGACTAGTATGCAAACAGTGTTAGTAGTTGATGATGATAAAGATATCGTAAATGCGCTTAAAATTTATTTATTGCCAGAAGGATATCGCATTTTAGAAGCATTTGATGGAAATGAAGCTTTAAAAATTGTAGAACAAGAACATGTTGATTTAATTTTAATGGATATTATGATGCCTGGTTTAGATGGTGTTACAGTAACAGCAAAATTAAGAGAAACAAGTAATATTCCTATTATTTTACTTACTGCCAAAAGTGAAGATACAGATAAGATATTAGGACTAAATATTGGTGCAGATGACTATATTACAAAACCATTTAATCCAATGGAAGTAATCGCAAGAGTTCGTTCACAATTAAGAAGATATACAACATTAGGTGGTAAAGTCCAATCAGCTGATGAGATTGTTGTCGGTGGAATTGTTATGGATGACGAGTCTAAAATTGTTACTGTAGATGGTGAGGTAGTTAGTCTTACACCAGTAGAATATGGTATTTTGAAGTTGTTAATGACAAATATAAATAAAGTCTTATCTTCAGAAGAAATCTATGAAAAAGTATGGAATGATGAGGCGATAAGTGGTGATGGTGTTGTTGCAGTACATATAAGACATTTGCGCGAAAAAATAGAAATCGATCCTTCTAATCCTAGATATATTAAAGTTGTCTGGGGGCATGGTTATAAGATGGTGAATAATCATGAGTAACAAAATCGTTGGTAGTTTATCTTCTAAAGTTATAGGTGTATTACTCTTATGTGTTTTAGGCGCTAGTATGATGTACAACGGTATTGGTATTCTATATTTAGAAGGGTACTCTTTTCCAGATAAATTAGAGTCTTATACAGAAACTGCTGAATGCAGTTATCAAGTTCAAGATACTGCTTTAAATATTTTTAATTTGTATAATGATTATGATGTAGATACTGCTAGAAATACATATTCTTTTGGGGATTATAGTAATTTAAGTTTTACTTTAGAAGAATATAATTCAACAACCAAAAAGTATACAGATGTTGGAGATAATACTCATGCAATTGTTCCAGAAAACTATGTTGAATATACTTTTTATTTCACAAAATATAATGATTCTTCATCTATTTTATATACAGAATTAAATGATGCATTAACGATAAATAAAGATAGTATTGACTCTGTTTATCGAATGAATTTATATTTGCAAAATCCATTAACGGTTCATGATAATATCTATAATCAAAATATTTTGTTTAATGCTTATTATTTCAAAGGTGTAGCTGAACTTTTTACAACAATTATTGTTGACCTTGTACTATTTATATTTGTATTGGTATTTGAATTTTCAGCAACAGGGCATAAAAATGGATATGAAGGTATACATACTTTATGGATTGATCATATTCCATATGAGTTAATAATATTTTATTTGTTCGTTGTTTCATTCTTTACATTTATTAGTTTTGGATTTAATTTTAATTCCTATGATACATTTAGTATTGTTTCAATTTATATTTTGATTGCCGAAGCAATGTTTGTTTCATTAAATATTTATATGGTCTTAATGACAACAGCAAGACGTTTAAAAAGTAATATTCTTTTTGAAACAAGTATAACATGCCAAATATTCTTATTTGTATATCATACATTTAAGGCTATTCCTGTAGTTTATAAAGTAAGTATTCCAACAATCCTTTATTTCATTATTGAGTTATATGTCTTTGATGGATATTTATATGGAAGAAGATATTATTTACATTTAATCATGACTATGGTTGCTTGTATTTCTGTCATCTTATTGGCGTATCAATTTTCATTTGTTTATAAAGCAGGAAAAGAATTAGTTAATGGTAATAAAAACTATAAAATTAGCGATGAAAAAAAGAAACTAATGATAGGTGAAATTAAAGAACATGCGTCTAACTTAAATGAATTGAGTGATGGAATAAGTTTAGCTGTCGAAAAAGAAATGAAATCGGAAAGATTAAAAGCAGAATTAATTACTAATGTTTCGCATGATATCAAAACACCTTTAACGAGTATTATTAACTATACAAATTTACTATCTAAAGAGCATACTGCTGAGGAAGAAAAACAATATATCGATGTATTAAATAGACAATCGAATAAACTAAAGAAATTAATAGAAGATCTTATTGAAGCATCTAAAGCTTCTACAGGTAATATTTCTACAAATATAGTTCCAATTAATATCCGCGAATTAATGGAACAATCTATTGCGGAATATGATGAGAAATTAAATAAAGCAAACCTAGATGTAGTATTAAATATAAAAGATGAACCAATTAGCGTCTATGCGGATGGTAGATTATTATGGCGTGTTTTATCAAATTTATTCTCCAATGTTTCAAAATATGCTTTATCAGGAACAAGAGTATATATTGATGTAAGTCGATGCAATACAAATGAAGTATTAATATCGATAAAAAATATTTCTAAAGATCAATTGAATATAAATCCTGATGAACTAACAGAACGATTTGTTAGAGGAGATTTATCTAGACATACTGAAGGAAGTGGACTTGGATTAAATATTGTAAAAAGTTTAGTTGAAGTGCAAAAGGGTAGATTTGAATTAAATATTGATGGTGACTTATTTAAAGCAAATATTTATCTTCCTGAGAACAAATAGTTTATATTACGGTGTACATGTATTTGTACATCGTTTTTTTATCTTCTCAGTAATCTATTACTTGGAGGATATAGAATATGACAAGTACAAGAATTGGTAAGCAATATTTAAAAAATGAAAAGAATAGAAAGATGATGAAAGATCGTGTAATTTCTTATTTAAATTCAAATACAGAATTTAATGACAACGAAAAGAATCGTTTTGTAAATTGTTTTTTACAAGAAAATACAATCGAAACAACAGCATGTAAATTGAATAAAAATGAACGTGAAATAGCCTTTCTTTATTACGCAATTACGACAGATTTAGCTAGAGCATCGTTTTCAGCATTAATAAAGAATTAAATGCATGACTAAGAGGATTAAGGTATAATGTTTATGTTTTGGAGGACATTATGCTTAGCATTACATCAATTTTACTCTTACTTATTCAGTTTGGATTAGATGCATATACGATTTCTCATGGAACGACAATGCAATTTTTAGATATATTAGATGTTTTTGGATACTATCTTTTTGGAATATTAGGAATGATACTTTTGGTAATCAATAATTTTTGGTTACATGGTACAATCGCTAAATTAAGTAAGAAAAAGAAAAAGGTTGTAAAACATGTTAAAAAAGAAAATATAGAAGAGGAACAAAATGATGAATATTAATATATTGCATTTGTTAGAAGGAGCTAAGGAAGCTAAAGGAATAACGGTTATCATTGATGTATTTCGTGCCTTTTCTTTAGAAGCTTATTTATTTTCACAAGGTGCTAAAGTGATTTATCCAATAGGAAACTTAGATGAAGCACTAGAACTGAAGAAGTTACATCCAGAATATATTTCATTTGGTGAAAGAGAAGGAGCTAAAGTTGAAGGATTTGATTATGGTAATTCTCCATCAAGTGTTAGGGGACAAGATTTAACAGATCGAGTTATTATTCATACAACAAGTGCTGGTACTCAAGGGATTGTAAATGCAAAAAATGCCGATGAAATTATTACAGGTAGCTTAGTGAATGCTAGTGCTATCGCAACTTATATCAAGAAGAAAAATCCAGAGAATGTATCATTAGTATGTATGGGATGGCAATGTACTAGAGATACAGCGGAAGATTTGTTATGTGCAGAATATATTAAGAGTTTACTTGAAGATAAACCAATGCAAGATATTGAAGAAAGAGCACTTCAACTAAAAGAATTAGAAGGGAAAAAATTCTTTGATCCAACTCTTCAAGATAAATTTCCAGTTGAAGATTTCTGGATGTGTACCAAAGTGAATATCTTTGACTTTGTGATTCAAGCAAAATTAGAAAATAATGGAATTGTAAATCAACGATTTGATGTAAAAAAAGATTGGCAGTAATTCATTATTATGATATTATAAAGCACGCGTTAAGAGCGCATCGTTGTTCCGCTGGTAGATATTAAGACTATGAGCAATTGAGAATAGAAGGAGAAATGTATTATGAAATTAGATTTAGTTGAAAAGATTACTAAAGAACAAATCCGTAATGATATCCCTGCATTCAAATCTGGTGATACTGTTAAGGTATATGTTCGTATCAAAGAAGGCGAAAAGTCACGTATTCAGTTATTTGAAGGCGTTGTTGTTTCGATGAAAAATGGTGGAATTGGTGAAACATTCACAGTTCGTAAAATCTCTAATGGTGTAGGCGTACAAAGAACATTCCCAGTTAACTCTCCAATCATTGATCATATTGAAGTTACTCGTCGTGGTAAAGTTCGTAGAGCTAAGTTAGGTTACTTAAAAGGCTTATCAGCTAAGAACGCTCGTATCAAAGAAATTCGTTAATTTCATAAAAACACTTCTTGTTAGGGATATACCTAGCAGGAAGTTTTTTATTTTCATATGAGTTGGATTATAATTACATAGAAAGTGGAGTTTTTATGAAAAGAAAAATAAAAGATTCAATAAAAAATGAAGCGATAGATTTTATTAAAACGTTTTTGATATCAGCTGTATGTGTATTTGTATGTGTTAATTATGTAGTTCGTCCCGTTAGAGTTAAAGGAAGTTCAATGTATCCAACACTAAAAGATGGGGAATATGCATTCTCAAATATTATTGGTACAAAAATATCTGAATTTAAAAGATTTGATATTGTTGTAATTTATCTTCCTGAAAAAAATGAATATTTAGTAAAAAGAATTATAGGTTTACCAAATGAAACTGTATCTTATGTAAATGATCAACTTTATATTAATGGTGAATATGTAGAAGAGCCATTTTTAACTACGGAATATAAAGAGAGTTATGATGGTTTGTTTACTGAAGATATTACGGAAACAACTTTAGGTGATGATGAATATTATTGCTTAGGGGATAATCGTCCGAATAGTAGAGATTCAAGATATTATGGAACATTTTCTAAGAGTCAATTTACATCTAAAGGCTTATTTATATTATGGCCATTTGAATCAATACATTTATATACTTGGTAGAAGAGGTGTTTTATGGAAAAAGAAACCAAAAAATCAAATATAAATTGGTATCCTGGTCATATGGAAAAAGCTAGAAGAGACATGCAAGAAACTCTTAAAGCTGCAGATATGATTATAGAAATACGTGATGCACGTATTCCTAGTGCAAGTGCAAATCCGTTACTAGATAAAATGGCACAAAATAAACCTAGATTAATTGTTTTGTCTAAGAAAGATTTAGCTGATGATGCATTGACTGCTAAATTTATACAACAATATTCAAATGATACAAATAAAGTAATTGCCTGTGATTTACAAAATGATAAAAATGCTAAAAACGAAGTTATTTCTTTAGCGAAAGAATTAACAAAAAGTAAAAGAGATAAGATGATAGCTCGTGGGATTAAACCTCGGGCAATGAGAGCGATGATTTGCGGTATTCCTAATGTTGGTAAAAGTACTTTGATTAATCGTATCGTTGGAAAAAATAAAGCAAAGACTGCAGATAAACCAGGTGTAACACGTTCTTTAACTTGGATTCATACAGATGAAGCTCTAGATTTGTTAGATACACCAGGTGTACTTTGGCCTAAATTTGATACACAAGAAATGGGATGTTTATTAGCCGCAACTGGTGCAATTAATGAAGATATCTTAGATTTAAAAATGATTACGTATGAATTAATTAAAATTATTCGTGAATATTATCCTGGAGTTTTAGAAAAAGAATATGATTTTACAACTGATACAGATATTCATGATGTTTTAAATTGTGTTGCGAAAAAAAGAAATCTTGTAAAAGATAATGAAACGCTTGATGTTGATCGTGCGGCAATTTTATTTTTAAGAGAATATCGTAGGGGTAAATTAGGTAAATTTACTTTGGAGCAAATAACAGATGAACAAAGTTTGTAGTAATGAATATGAACATGAATGTTGGAAGAATAACAAGTATGTTCTAGGAATAGACGAAGCAGGGAGAGGGCCACTAGCTGGTCCTTTAGTTGTGGCTGGCGTAGTATTTGAAATAGGTTATGAGAATCCTTTAATCTATGATTCTAAATCTATTTCTGAGAAAAAAAGAGATGAACTATTTGAAATCATTAAAGAAGAAGCTTTGTATTATGAAATTAAAATGGTAAGTGAACAAGATATAGACCGTTATAACATATATCGTGCAGACCAAATGGCTATGCAAGAAATAGCAGAAGACTTACCTTGTGATTTTGTAATCACTGATGCAATGCCTTTAGGAATAGAAAAAGAAATGGTTTCATTAGTAAAGGGAGATCAAAAATCTATTTCTGTAGCAGCTGGAAGTATTTTAGCAAAAGTCACAAGAGATAGAATCATGAAATATTACGATGAAATTTATCCCGTTTATGGATTTGCTAAAAATAAAGGCTATCCAACAAAAATGCATATGCAAGCGATAGAAGAATATGGTATTACACCAATTCATCGTCGTAGTTTTGGCCCTGTTGCGTTTCATCAAGAAAAATTATTTTAAAAAAAGTGAGGATATGCACTATTTTTTGCGAATAGTTATATTGTAGGAGAATGAAAATATGACTATAAGTGAAAAAATATGTGACTATGCAATCTATTATGAAGGTAATTGGAGTAAAATTGCTAAAGCAATTTCTTCAAAAGAAAATGTTCCGCATTATAAATGTAACCATTTTATAACGATTGAGGATGAAGAGTATCCTGATGCTTTTAGAAACTTAAGATTTCCCCCTTGGGTAATTTTTTATCATGGAAATATCAATTTATTAAAGAAAAAATGTATTTCTATTGTTGGCTCAAGAATTGCTTCAGAATATGGTATTACATGTACAAAGAAAATTGTAAAGCAACTATCTAATGAATATGTAATTGTTTCTGGTTTAGCAAAAGGAATTGATGCTACTTCTCATGAAGCAGCTATAAATGAAAATAAACATACAATTGGTGTGATTGGTTCAGGACTTTTAACGCATTATCCTAGATGTAATGAAGATTTATATCAAGAAATGTTTAGACATGAGTTAGTAATTAGTGAATATCCTGATCAAGTAGGTGTAAGAAAAGAACATTTCCCATGGCGTAATCGTTTAATTGCGGCATTAGGAGAAAAACTAATTGTAACTGAAGCAAGTTATAAAAGTGGAACGATGTTAACGGTAAATGAAGCAATTTGTTTATCAAAAGAAATATATGTAGTACCATATCCGTTAAGTGATACGGAAAGTGGTTGTAACTTATTAGCTAATCAAGGTGCAAATGTAATCTATGATTGGAAACAAGTTAAATATTTATAAGAAGAAATTGTTGCCAATTTTGAACTATTTGACTATCCTAAAACTGTTTGAGGAGAATATATATGAAAAATCTAGTGATTGTGGAATCCCCATCAAAATCAAAAACGATACAAAAATATCTAGGAAAAGACTACAATGTCATTTCTAGTAAAGGACATATAAGAGATTTAGCGATAAAAGGTAAAGAAGGATTAGGCGTAGATGTCGACAATAACTTTGAAGCAACATATGTTATTTCAAAAGATAAAAAAGACACTGTAAAAGAATTAAAAGATGCTGCTAGTAAAGTAGATCAAGTATTCTTAGCAACCGACCCTGATAGAGAAGGAGAAGCTATTTCTTGGCATTTAGCAGAAGAACTTGGGTTAGATGAATCATTACAAAATCGTGTTACTTTCCATGAAATTACACATGATGCTGTAATTGATGCGTTTAATCATCCTCGTCAAATTGATATGGACTTAGTTCATTCTCAAGAAACAAGACGTATCTTAGATAGAATTATTGGTTTTAAATTATCAAAGCTATTAAATAACAAGATTAAATCTAAATCTGCAGGTCGTGTGCAAAGTGTTGCTTTAAAACTAATTGTTGAAAGAGAAAAAGAAATTGAAGCATTTGTACCAACTGAATATTGGACAATTGATGCTGTTTTTGCAAAAGACAAGAAAAAGTTTAATGCTTCATTAGCTAAAATTAACGGAAATAAAGCAGAAATTCATAATGAAGAAGAAGCGATGGAAGCTTTTAATGCATGTAATGGTGATTTTACGGTTACGGACATTAAAGAAACAGAAAGAAAAAGAGCACCATTTAAACCTTTTATTACATCTACTTTGCAACAAGAAGCTAGCACAAAACTAGGATTTAGTGCAAAAAGAACAATGTCTATTGCACAAGGATTATATGAAGGCGTTGATGTAGGCAATGGACAAGAAGGTTTGATTACTTATATGCGTACAGATAGTACACGTTTATCAGATGTTTATATCAAAGCTGCACAAAAGAAAATTGTAGATGAATATGGTAAAGATTATCTTGGATATTATCATGTTAAAAATGATGCGAATGCTCAAGATGCCCATGAAGCAATTAGACCTACTAATTTAGCACATACACCTGAATCTATTCAATCTCATTTAACAAGTGAACAATATAAATTATATAAATTAATTTATGCTAGAGCTTTAGCTTCATTAATGTCTAATGCTAAATATAAGAGTGTATCTATTACTTTATCTAGAAATGAATATGATTTCACTTCATCTGGTTCTACTTTAGTATTTGATGGTTGGCTAAAAGTATATGGTGATTATGATTCATCAAAAGATGTATTATTACCAGAACTAGAATTAAAAGAAGAATTAACACCAAAAGAAATTAAACCAAATCAACACTTTACAGAACCACCAGCTCGTTATACTGAAGCTAAATTAATCAAAGAGATGGAAGATAAAGGTATTGGTAGACCTTCTACATATGCAACGATTATTGATACAATCCAACAAAGAGGTTATGTATCTCTAGAACGTTCTACAGCTTCTAGTAAAACAAAAGTATTTATTCCTACTGATCAAGGAAAGTTAACTACAGAAAAATTAGATGAATTCTTTTCTTCTATTATCAATGTAGAATATACAGCAAACATGGAAACAGAACTTGATGAGATTGCGGAAGGCAAAGAAGAAGAGTTGAAAGTATTAACAGATTTCTGGAATAAATTCCAACCATTAGTCGATACTGCATATCAAAATATGGAAAAGTTACAACCTGAAAAAGTAGGTGAAGTATGTCCAGATTGTGGTGGTGAACTAGTATATCGTAATGGACGCTATGGTAAATTTATCGCTTGTTCAAATTACCCTACATGTAAATATAGTAGACAACTTGTAACAAAAGAAAAAGAAAAGCCAGAACCAACGGGTCAAATTTGTCCTGAATGTGGTGGTGAACTATTAAAGCGTAAGAGTCGCTTCAATACATATTTCTTAGGTTGTGGTAATTTCCCTAAGTGTCATTATATGGCTACATTAGAAGGTGAAAAAATTGTTCCTAAAGCTAAGACAAAAAAGAGTGCTACTAAAAAAGAAACAAGTAAAACAACAAAAAAAGTAGCGAAGAAGACAACGAAAAAAAGTACGAAATCTACAGCAAAGAAAACAACAAAGGCTAAGTCTACTAAAACAAAAACAACAAAGAAAGCTAAGAAGGTTAGTGAGTGATGAATAAAGTAACAGTTATCGGTGCAGGACTTGCAGGATGTGAAGCAGCATATCAATTAAGCAAAAGAGGGATTCAAGTTGATTTAATTGAAATGAAGCCAACAAAAAAGAGTCCAGCACATTCTAATGATCATTTTTGCGAACTTGTATGTTCTAATTCTTTGCGTTCTAATGCTTTAACAAATGCGGTTGGTTTGTTAAAAGAAGAAATGAGAATGATTGATTCACTTATCATGAGAGAAGCTGACGCACATGCAATACCAGCGGGTAGTGCTTTAGCAGTAGATCGAGAAAAGTTTTCTAAAGCAGTACATGATGCAATTACAAATGATCCTAATATTAATGTTATTGCTATGGAAGCTACTAGTATTCCTAGTGGTCCATGTATTATTGCTAGTGGTCCTCTTACTTCTAGTGGATTAATGGAACCAATCAAAGACTTCTTAGATGAGAAATATTGTTATTTCTATGATGCTGCAGCGCCTATTATTACTAAAGAATCAATTGATTTTAATAAAGCATATTATAAGAGTAGATATGATAAAGGAAGTGCAGATTATATTAATTGTCCAATGACAAAAGAAGAATTTGATACTTTCTATGATGCTTTAATTCGTGCTGAAACTGTTCAAATTAAATCTTTTGAACAAGAAGTATATTTTGAAGGATGTATGCCTTTTGAAGTAATGGCTAAAAGAGGCAGAAATACATTGTTATTTGGTCCGATGAAACCTGTAGGACTAGGAACAGAAAACTATCGACCATATGCTGTTGTTCAATTAAGAAGAGATAACGTAGAAGATAGTTTATACAACATTGTAGGTTTCCAAACACATTTAACTTATCCTAGTCAAAGAGAAGTATTAAGACTTATTCCAGGCTTAGAAAATTGTGAAATTGTAAGATATGGTGTAATGCATCGTAATACTTATATCAATTCTCCTACAGTTTTAAAACAAACATATCAAACAAAAAAACGTGATGATTTATTCTTTGCTGGTCAAATGACAGGTGTAGAAGGATATATTGAAAGTGCCGCAAGTGGTATGTTAGCAGGTATTAATATGGCACATTTTATAAAGGGTGAGCCTTTAGCTAATTTAGATCAAAGTACAATGCTTGGATCAATGGCATATTATATTACTCATGCAGATCCTAATCATTTCCAACCAATGAATGCGAACTTTGGTATTATGCATTTAAATACAGCAGTAAAGAAACAAGATCGTAAAGAAGCATATGCAAAACAATCTCTTCCTATCATAGAAGAAAAGATTAAAACAAATGAACTATAGTGAAGTATTAGAAAGATTCTTACAACATATTCGTTTATCTAGAACTGGATCAAAGGATACTGACGATGCATATAGAAGGGACATTAGTCGTTTCTTAAACTATTTAGAAGAAAATGGCATTGAATCTTTTGATGATGTAGATAAAACAACAATCAGTGATTATGCTACGAGTTTAAGAAGCGGAGAGATAGGGGGAATACCATTATCTCAAGCTAGTTATAATCGTAATTTATCTTCTTTAAGATCATTCTTTCGCTATTTAAATAAATATGAAAATGTTAAACATAATCCTGTACAACTATTTCATACAGCTAAAGCAAGAAGAAAATTACCTGAATTTTTAACATTTGACCAAATTGAAACTATATTAAATAGTTTTGATTTGGATGATCCTGTTGGCATTCGAAATCGAGCAATCATTGAAATTATGTATGCTTGTGGACTAAGAGTTAGTGAATGTGCAACTTTAAAAATTTCGAATATCTTTTTGAAAGATAGATATTTAATTGTACTAGGTAAAGAAAGTAAAGAAAGAATGGTTCCATTTTATCCAAGATGTGAAGAATTATTAGAATTATATCTTAAAGAATCACGTCCTACATTTATGGTAAATAAAATAGAACATGATTATTTATTTGTGAATCAAAAAGGTAAACCAATTACTTCTAGAAGTATTCAATTGCTTTGTGAAAATAGTGCAATAGAAGCAGGACTATCAATTCATGTTCATCCCCATATGATTAGACATTCTTTTGCGACACATTTATTAGATAATGGTGCTGATTTAAGGGTAGTACAAGAATTATTAGGACATGCAAGTTTATCGACTACACAAATTTATACGCATGTTACAGTAGATAAATTACGTAAGGTGATTGATGAATCACATCCTCATGCATTAAAAAGTAAGTAAAAATCAAGAGAAAATCATTATTTATGCTTTTCAAGAAGTGTTAGTCATGTTATATTAATTGACGGCACTTCTTTTGTTATGCAAAAAAGTGTACTTCTCACACAGGGAATTCATTACCCCGTGCACAATCAAAGTGTTGGTAGTGTTCGAACTTGTGGCGGAAAACAACGGAAAGCGAGGTATATAAAATTATGACTGTTGTTTCAATGAGGAAAATGTTAGAAAATGGTGTTCATTTCGGACATCAAACACGTAAATGGAACCCTAAGTTCCGTCCATATATCTACACAGCTAAAAACGGTGTATATATTATTGACTTAGCTCAAACTCAAGAAAAGCTTGATGTTGCTTATGCAGCATTAAAAGAAATCACTGAAAACGGTGGTAAAGTACTATTCGTTGGTACAAAGAAACAAGCTCAAGCTACTGTTCTTGAAGAAGCTATTCGTTCTGGAAGTTTCTATGTAAACCAAAGATGGTTAGGTGGAACTTTAACAAACTTCCGTACAATTCAAAAATCAATTAAGAAATTACTTGAAATTGAAGAAATGGAAACAAGTGGAACAATTAGTGTATATCCTAAGAAGGAACAAGCTGCTCTTCTAAAGAAGAAAGAACGTTTAGACAACTTCCTAGGCGGTATCAAAGAAATGAAGAAGCTTCCTGATGCATTATTTGTAGTAGATCCATTAGAAGAACACAATGCTGTAGCAGAAGCTAAGAAATTAAATATTCCAGTATTCGCATTAATTGATACAAATGCTGATCCAACTGTAGTTGATTACCCAATCCCTGCAAATGATGATGCAATTCGTTCAATCAAATTAATGGTTAGTGCAATGGCTGATGCAATTATCGAAGCTAAGAGTGGTGTTCTTGAAACAGCTCATCAAGAAGATGAAACAGTTGAAGATATCACAATGAAAGATGTAATGATCAACGTTGAACAACAAGCTGCTGAATATGAAAAGAAACGTCGTCAAAAGTATGAAGAACGTCGTGCTCAAATGCAAAAAGATCGTCGTGGAAACTACAATGGCGAACGTCGTGTATTCCGTAAAGATGGTGCTAAAACTGTAAAGGCTGAAGCTGCTACAGAAGCTGCTGCAACAACAGAAACAACTAAGGAGGAAGCTTAAGATGGCAATTACTGCTGCTCAAGTAAAAGAACTTCGTGAACAAACTGGTGCAGGAATGATGGACTGCAAAAAAGCTCTCGTTGAATGCGATGGCGATATGGCAGCTGCTACTGACTGGTTACGTAAAAAGGGTATTTCTAAAGCAGAGAAAAAAGAAGGACGTACTGCTGCTGAAGGTCTAACAAAGATCAAAGTTAACGGTAACCGTGCTTGCGTAGTTGAATTAAATGCTGAAACAGACTTCGTTGCTAAAAACGACAAATTCTTAGCATTATTAGATTTAGCAGTAGATACTATTGCTAATGCAAATCCTGCAACTGTTGAAGATGCTTTAGCATTAACAACTAGTGAAGGAACATTAAATGATGCAATCGTTAATGCTGTTGCTATCATTGGTGAAAAAATTAAATTGCGTCGTTTTGCTGTAGTTGATAAGACAGATGATGAAATCTTTGGAAGCTACATGCACAATGGTGGTATGATTTCTGCTCTTGCTGTAGTTAAAGGAACAACAGATGCTCAACTTGCTAAAAACATTTGTATGCAAATTGCTTCTATGGCTCCTGAATATGTATCAAGAAATGACATGCCTCAAGATGTAGTTGCTCATGAACGTCAAATTCAAGAAGAATTAGTTGCTAATGATCCTGCTTTAGCTGCTAAACCAGAAAAAGTAAAAGCTGGTATCGTTGAAGGTAGAGTATCTAAATCTCTTCAAGATATGTGCTTAGTTGATCAAATTTTCTTCTTAGATCAAGACAAGAAATGTGGTCAATACCTAAAAGAAAATGGTGCTGAAGTAGTTAGCTTTGTTCGTTACAAAGTTGGTGAAGGTATCGAAAAAGTTGAAAGTGACTTCGCTGCAGAAGTTGCTGCAATGGCTAAGTAATTAGACATAAAAAGTAAATGAAAATGACTGTCAAAATGACAGTCATTTTTTTTCATATAAAGGGATAAAAGAAGAAAGTATTTGATTATTGATATTACCTGTTAAAGCGTGAGTGTAGTTACAAACAAATGTACCAGTAATGAGTATCATCATTGCTTCTGCTTGATCTTCTTTAATCTCTTCTTGATAAATTTGGTTTAAACATTGATACATGACTTTACGCCATATTTGAAACTCATTTTTGACCATTTCTTCTATTCTACCGTTATATTTTGCTAATACATAGGTTTGAATTGTTGCTTTTGGTCTATTTTCTTTTATACCATCATTTGCTACATAAGCCATAAATGCATTTAAGCATTCTAGTGGTGAACTAAAATCTTCTCTTTTATGAGATTTAAACCAAGCTTCACAATGACTAGACATATAATTCTTTGCATATTCACAATAAGATAAAACAAGATCTTCTTTGTTGTTGAAGTAATTTAATAATTTGGGATGAGTCATATTTGCTTTATTCGCAATATCACGTAGGGTAATATTTTCTATTGGTTTATCTTCAATACATTTTTCAAATGCAAATAATATTTCTTGACGTATTTCATTCTTATCTACAATTAATGGCATATGTAAACTCCTTTATTTATATAAATTATACAATGTATTGACGTATTAACAATGTAATGTTATTTTATAATTACCAAATGGTAAATAAAAAAGAGGAGTGTTATGTCAGAAACAAATAAAAAAGTAATTCAATTATTAGATAAAAAGTTAGATAAAAAGGTATCAAAGATTTTGATGAACTGTTGTGTAGTTATACTTATTTCAGTATTAATGCATGATGGTGATCATTTAAGACAAGCATTTAATTGGGGATACAGTATTCCTGTTTCACTACTTGTTTTAAACTTAGTCGTATATATTTTGCCAGTAGTATCTATTTTTCTAACTAAAATGGAAAGAGCTAGTGCATCATTAGTCACTAGTTTTAGTGGAGTATTTACAACAATAGGTTTTTTAACGATTCATTTATGTGGTGCTTTTTCTGGATTATGGGGTGTATGGAATTATTCATATTTTGAATTAATAAAGGGTGTTACTTGGCAAGGTGTCTATTATCAAGGTGTTGATTTTATTAGTTGGATATTCTTATTTGAAGTCCCATTACTATGTTTACCAAGTTCATATATTGCATTTAAACAATATTTAAAGTTAAAGAATTGTGACAAATGAAAACGATTTGTTTAAAAATATATGGAATAGATTGTGTAGCATGTATTTCTACAATTCAAAAATTACTAAAATATATTGATGGTATTCAAAATTGTGTGATAAATTATTCTTCTTCTGAAGCGTTATTAACTATTGATGAAAAGGCAGTAAATCTAGATCAAGTATATAATTCTTTGAAAAAATATGGATTTCAAATTCCTATTCAAACGATAAAAATTGAGATAAATCATTCAAATGATATTTCAAAAGAAATAAATCAATTGAAACAGACTTTTGGCATTAGAAATATTGAAGTAAATAGTTCAATTGTTCATATTGAAGCCTATGGTAGTCTTTTTGATAAGAAAATACTCTATACAATCTTTAAAGATGACGAATTTGAAATTATAGATTTTGATGATGGAGAAATAGAACTAGAAAAGAATAATCAAATAATCATGTTAAAAAGATTGTTACTAAGTATATTTCTAACAGCGCCAATTTTATGGGGTCTTGCACCAATCATTCAATTTATTTTGGCTACTTTATTACAGTTATTTCCGGGTAGGTATTTTTATCGTGGATTTTATCGAGCAATTAAAAGTAAACAATTAAATATGGACTTTTTAATTGCTTTATCTACTACAATTATCTATTTGTATAGTACATTTTTAGCTTTAACTGTTCATGAAGATATTCAATTATATTATTTGTGTGAAGGTGTTTTATTAAGTTTAGTATTTTTTGGAAAGTATTTAGAAATCATTGCAAAAGGTGAAGCGAATAAATCTATTCAGTCTATGTTACATTTAATTCCTTCTAAAGCAACGAAACAAGTAGGAAACATCTTTAAAGAAGTTTCTGTTGATACTTTAAAAGTGAAAGATATATTAAAGGTAGAAAATGGTGAAAGAATTCCAACGGATGGAATTTTAATAAGTGATTTATGTTATGTAGACGAGTCATTAATTACAGGAGAAAGTAATCTTGTTCAAAAAAATAAAGGTGATCAATTAATAGGTGGATCATTAAATAGAAATAATACGATTTTGATGGAAGTAAGTAGAGTAGGAAATGATACTGTTCTATCAAATATGATTTCTATGGTCAAAGAAGCACAAAATTCTCGTTTGCCAATTCAAACGTTAACAGATAAAATTTCAAATATTTTTATTCTTGCGATATTAATCATTTCAATTGTTGTTTTTAATATTTGGTATTTTATTTTCACAAATCAAGATTTATCAAAAGCATTATTAACGATGTGTGATGTTCTTGTCGTAGCGTGTCCTTGTGCATTAGGACTAGCTATACCAACAAGTATCATGGTTTCTACTGCTAGAGGGAGTGAGTTAGGTATCTTATTTCGTAGTGGCGAACAATTAGAAAAAGCTTCTAAAGCTAGTGTTGTCGTATTTGATAAAACAGGTACGTTAACTAAAGGCGACGCTCGAAAAGATGAAATAAAAGATGACGCAATAGAAGTAGTTCAAAAACTAAAAGAAATGAAATTAAAGGTTGTAATGTTATCGGGAGATAAAGAAGAAGTCGCAAGTGATATTGCGTCTAAAGTTGGTATTGATATAGTATCAGCGAACAATAATCCTAGTACCAAGAATGAATATATAAAAAAACTAAAAGATAATGGTGAAGTAGTCATTATGGTTGGGGATGGAGTAAATGATGGACCTGCTTTAGCAAGTAGTGATATATCGATCTCGTTTCAAAATGCGAGCGATATTGCAAAAGATGTATCAGGAATTATCATTACAAATAATCGTTTGAATTCCATTATTTTAGCAATTCAATTATCGAAAAAAACAATGAAAAATATAAAAGGAAATTTATTATGGGCACTATGCTATAACTTAGTTTGTATTCCTTTAGCTTCGATAGGTATCATGAATCCTTCTATAGCTTCTGCGGCTATGTCATTTTCTTCTATTGGTGTATTAATGCATTCTTTATCCTTAAAGAAAGCGTGTGAGAAATAATATGGATAAATTATATGAGTCTTATATAAAAGGAATGACTTGCTTATCTTGTGAAGATATCATTATGCAAGATTTATATTCCTTAAAGGGTGTGATTAAAGTAGATATATCGTATTGGAAATCTACAATTCAAATTCAATATGATCCTACAATCTTATCTAAAGAAAAAATAGAAGAGTATCTAATAAGAATTGGTTATCCAGCAAGCAAAACAAAAGAAAATAATATTTTTATTGAATTAGTAACATTTATATTAGCTAGTATAGTGTTCATTTTTCTTCAATATATTCAATTACCAGATATTCCTCAATTGAGAGAAAATATGTCGTTATTATTCATATTTATCATAGGTTTATTTACTGGAACACATTGTATATGCATGTGTGGTGGAATTATGTTATCTGTAATGGTTTCATCAAATAAAAGAGCATTTGTAGAATATCAATTAGGCAGAATTACAATATCAATGATTCTAGGATTATTGTTTTCTTCTATAGGTAAAGTACTAGTTTATTCAATAAAGTTAAAAAGTATGATTTATGTAATAGCAGGTGTAATCGTAGTATTTATTGGAATATGTAGATGGGGCATTATTCCGGCCTTTAGAAGATTAGAATTATTATTACCAAAGCTATGTAATATTAAAACAAAAAGCATATTCAATACAAAATATGCTTTCGTGGTTGGAATTCTAAATGGTTTATTACCTTGTAGTGCATCTAGTACCATGTGGATTTATTGTACAACGTTAGATTCAATTGTGTATGGGGCGTTAATAATGCTAGTTTGGTGTTTAGGGACAATCGTCATCATGACTGTTTTTGCAAAAACTTGTAATATATTTTCACCAAAAAAGAATATCCTTTTACAAAGGATATCAACAATAATCATGCTATCTCTTGGATTGAAGATGTTAATAAATGGAATAAAAATGATGTGATATGAATCACATCATTTTTAGAAAGTTATTTATTTTTTGAATCAAATTTGTTTTGATCTAAGGCGTTTTCACTTTTCGCTACTGCTAAGGCACATGCTGTATCTCCAGTAACATTTAAGGATGTAACGAGCATCTCAATGGGTCTATTGATTGCTAAGATTAATGCATAAACAGATAATGCAATTTCATTTGTAAATCCTACACCAGATAATATTGTAAATAGGATTACTGCACCGGCACCAGGAGCAGCAGGTGTACCAACAGAAGCGATAATCGCTAATAAACCAATAAGTAGGATTTGAGCAAAGTTAATATTGTATCCAGCGACTCCTGCAATAAAGATTGTCGCAATTACTTGCATAATTGCTGTACCATCCATATTGATTGTCATACCTAATGGTAGTACAAACGATGCAATTTCTTCCGATACACCTAATTCATCTTTTGTTGTCTCTAGATTCATTGGAAGAGTAGCGGCACTAGAAGAAGTAGAGAATCCAAATAAAGCAACTTTACTCATTTTCTTTGTAAATTGGATTGGATTTACTTTTGCTGTAATGCCTACAAATACTGGATAAAATATAAATAAGAATAGTAATAATAACGCTACAGTTAAAATAATATAAGATAGTGCAGGTTTTAAGTATGAAATTCCATAGGATGCACAAGTTCTAGTTAGTAAACAAAATATGGCAACAGGAGCACACTTATCAATAATCCAACCTAAGATGATTGTGACTAAGTTAGATATTTCAGTACAAATTTTAATGATGGAGTTAAATGCATCACGATTAGTATTGATTCCTAGACCTACCGCAATAGCACAAACAACAATGGCTAATACACCACCATTATTGCTTAATGCGGAAATAAAGTTATTTGGTACAGCATTTAAAATAATGAGTAGGGGATTAGTAGATGTTGATCCAGTAGCACCTTCTATTGCTAGTTCACTAATTTGAAATAGATTTGCATTATAAGCGATAATGCCACATATTGAAGCGAGTACTATTGCAATACATGTTGTTAATAAAAAATAGCCAACTGTTTTGAAAGCAATTCTCCCTAACTTATTCGCATCAGATATTTGATTCATCGCTAAAACGATAGAAGTAAATACCATAGGAATAATAATAAGTTGCATTGCACGTACAAACAGTTGACCAATAAGATAAAATAGACCAATTGATTTTTCATTACCTTGAGCAGTAATATCAGCGAATAATAGATTATTAATGCTTGTCCAAATCTCGCTTTGATTATTTTCGATTAATCGTTCTCGTAAAATAATCATACAAATTCCAAGTGTAATGCCAAGAATTAGGGCAATCGCCATTTTCTTAGCCAAAGACATTTTTGACTTTTTCATAGGTTCCTCCGTTTAATCCTGTGTGAGATTATACAGGGATATGAAAATTCAATCAATAACTTTTTATAATCGTTTTGTTAAAAATCCTTCTCTAACGCATCCTTTAGAAATAAATATTTGTTTCACTTTATATGCTTTAACTATACTCATTAACATATTTAAGCCTGATAAATAAACAGGTTGTCTACCTTTATCAACGGATGCTTTCATATGTTGAATCATCTCTTCATCTTGATTCATTAATGCTGTATATATAGGAATTAATTTTTCTACTTCAATGATATTTGAATCACTTTGATATACATGCTTATAAAGATTTAAAGTCGCTCTAGCAGTACCACCAATACCAATAATTGTTTCACTAGATACTTCTTGTAGTTTAGGGTGTTTACTAAATGTATCATGCATATAATTATCTGTAAGACTAGCTTTTATAGGTTCTTTACTTAAACGTACGCATCCTACAGGAATAGAGACAGCTTCTAAGATTACATCATCTCTAAAAGAAACTAGTTCTGTACTTCCTCCACCAATATCAAATGCATTTCCTGTATGAATAGAACTTGAATCAATTAATTTACTACCTAAATAATCATATTCTGCTTCTTCTTCACCAGTTAAAGCAACGACTTCTAAATCACAAGAAGAGAAAGCATTTAACATTTCTTCTTTATTTGTAATGTTTCTAGCTGGTTCTGTGGTAAAAGCTTTATAGTTAGTTATATTTTTTTCTTTTAATATAGAAACATAATGTTTTAATACTTCACTTGCTTTAATAATTCCTTCTTCTTTCATGACTTTATTTTCGATATATCCTACAAGATGAGTTGCACTAGATTCATGGAAAGTAACAGTAGGAATATTTTCTTTTAACTCATAAATATTTAATACGATTGTATTTGAACCAATATCAATAACGCCTTTTTGCATTGTGTTAACCTCCAACAAAAATATTTTACTATGAAAATGTATAGGAATATCCACTAAGTGTGTAATATAATAATATCAAGAACCGGAGGATATCATGTATAAACGAGTCTTACTGAAATTAAGTGGTGAAGCATTAACAGGAAATGAGAAAAACTTTGATCCTGTTGTACTTAAATCACTAGCAGAAGAAATTAAAGAAGTAAGTAATGCAGGTATTGAAGTAGCTATCGTAGTAGGTGGCGGAAATTTCATTCGTGGTAAAACAATTGAACAAATTGGAATGGATCGTGTACAAGGCGATTCCATGGGTATGCTTGCAACGATTATCAATGCTCTAGCAATTCAATCTTCACTTGAATCTATTGGTGTAGATACAAGAGTTATGACATCTATTGAGATGCCAAAAGTAGCTGAACCTTTCATCCAAAGAAGGGCAGTACGTCATTTAGAAAAAGGTCGTGTTGTTATATTTGGTGGTGGAACAGGAAGCCCATTCTTTACTACAGATACTACAGCTGCATTAAGAGCTAGTGAAATCAAAGCTGATGTAATCTTAATGGCTAAAAATGGTGTTGATGGTGTATATTCAGCAGATCCAAAGAAAGATCCTAATGCAACAAAATATGATGAATTAACTTATATGGATGTATTAAATAAAAATCTACAAGTTATGGATTCAACAGCTACAAGTATGTGTATGGATAACAAAATTCAATTAAGAGTATTTAATATGAATGAGTCTGGAAACATCGTTAAAGCTGCTAAAGGAATTGACATTGGTACTGTTATCAAATAGGAGGGAATAAATATGGCTTATCAAATCGTTGATACAAGTAAAGAAAAAATGGACAAAGTGATTGTTCATTTAAAAGAAGAATTAAATACAATTCGTACTGGTGCTGCAAACGCTAGTATGTTAGATCGTGTTATGGTTGATTATTATGGATCACCAACACCTTTAAACCAAATCGCAGGTATTTCTGTTCAAGAAGGTAGAATTTTAGTGATTAAACCTTATGATCCAACAAGCTTAAAAGATATTGAAAAAGCTTGTAATGAAGCAGATTTAGGTATTGCACCACAAAATGATGGTTCAGTAGTACGTCTAACTGTTCCTCAACTTACTGGTGAAACACGTAAAGAAATGACTAAAAAAGTCGGTAAGATTGCTGAAGAAGTGAAAGTACAAATTCGTAACATTCGTCGTGATGCAAATAACGCTATCAAGAAAGATGAAACAATGGACGAAGATGTTCAAAAAGATGCTGAAAATGAAATTCAAAAGCTAACAGATAAATATGTTAAGCAAATTGAAGAATTAGCTAAGAAAAAGAGCGACGAAGTACTAAAAGTTTAAAAATGATGGAGGAGAGTAAATATTGCATCTCCTCTTTTTTTTATGTCTTCTTGAAGTAAAATAGATGTATGTCATGTATTGAAATAAAAAATTTAAGTAAATCTTTTGGAAAACAAAAAATTATTCAAAATCTTTCTTTTAATATTGCAGAAAATAGTAGAGTCGCTATTGTAGGCGAAAGTGGTGTAGGAAAAACAACATTACTAAGAATGATTGCAGGACTTGAGTCTTATGATTCAGGAGAAATCATTTATCAAAAGAAAAATAAAACAATAGGAATGATTTTTCAGGATGGTGGTTTATTCGAACATGCATTAGTAAAAGATAATATTATTTTTGGCTTAAAGAAACTTGGATATTCTAAAGAAAAAATAAATAAAGATTTATTCGATATATCAAAGAAATTACATATTGAACATTTATTGAATCGATATCCTATATCTTTATCTAGTGGTGAAAAACAAAGAGTAGGAATTGCTAGAGCTTTAATTCGTAAAGTTGATATTTTATTACTGGATGAACCTTTTAGTAATTTAGATATAAAACTAACTTATGAATTAGAAAAAGAATTATTAGAAATACAAGAATCATATGGTATGACAATGATTATGGTTACCCATAATATTGATGAAGCATTCTTTTTTGCTCAAAAAATAGGCATATTAAAAGATGGTCAATTATTAGAATATTGTTCGACAGAAAACTTACTAAAGCATCCTACTCATTTAGAAACAATGACGTTCTTATTCCCAAATATTAATCAATTTGAGGGTAAGATTGAAAAGCATAAGCTATGGATAAATGATATGCAAGTAGGTGACATTGCACTAGATAATCAAGAAGTAAAAGTATTAATTAAAGTAGAATCTATTGTTTTAAATACAGGAAATTTAATAGGAAAAATTACAGAAAAAAGAATTCTAAAAAATGGTTTTAACTATCAATTAAAAATAAATGATGTAATATTAAATTGCTGTAGTGAGTATGATATAAATGAAAAAGAGATACATTTTGCGATAAAACAGTTTTATGTATTTAATCAAACTGGATTAAATGTCTATGATGGGTAAATGAATAATATTTGTCGCTATGATATAATTTGAGGAGTTATGGAAAAGATGAAAGAATGTAAACATTTAGCAATTATTATGGATGGTAATGGTAGATGGGCAAAAAGTAAAGGTATGCCTAGATCTGCTGGTCATATGGCAGGATCAGATAATGTCCGTACTATTGCAATAGCTGCTAGTGAATTAGGAATAAAATATTTAACACTATATGCTTTTTCAACAGAAAATTGGAAAAGAAGTCAAGACGAAGTAGGGTACTTAATGAAGTTACCTGCAGTATTTTTTAAAAAATACATGAAAGAATTCTTAGACCGTGGTTTTAGAATTAGAATGATTGGAGAGTTAGATGCCCTTCCTGAAGCTACTTATAAAGTATTAAAAGAAGCTGAAGAAGAATCTAAAAACAATACTGGTCTTTCTTTAAATATCGCAATGAATTATGGATCACGCCGTGAAATTACTCTTGCGGCAGAGCAATATGCAAAGGATGTACTAGAAGGAAAAAGAAGTCTTGATTTAACAGAAGAAGATTTTGAACAATATCTTATGACAAAAGATTTCCCACCAGTAGATTTACTTGTTCGTACTAGTGGTGAACAAAGAATATCAAATTACTTGTTATGGCAAATAGCTTATGCCGAAATGATATTTGTACATGAGAGTTGGCCAGAATTTACTCCTGAAGTTTTAAAGAAATGTTTAGAAGAATATAGTAATCGAGATCGTAGATTTGGAGGTGTTCACGAGTGAAAAAAGGGATGCTTACAAAAATCCTTACAGCTTTAATCTTAGTAGCGATAGTGATACCGCCATTTTGTTTAGGTGGTATTCCTTTAAAGATATTAGAACTAGCTGCTATTTTTATTGCATCATATGAAATATCTTCTCTAGTAGATCAAAAAGCACATTGGTTGATGACAGTGCTTATGACAGTATTTATTAGTGCCTTGATTTATTTTCCAAGTAACTATTATTTATTTGGCATGAGTATTTATCTAACAATTTTATTTGTTTATCTACTTATAAATGAAAAATATACGATTGATGAATTAGTATATCAATTTGTGATTGTTTTTATTCTTACACAAGCATTACTAGCAATAGATAAAATCTATACAAATCAATTAGGTTTTACAGTGATGATTTATGTTGCGTTAGCTACATATTTATGTGATACAGGTGCTTATTTCTTTGGTGTATTCTTTGGAAAGCATAAATTTATTCCTCGTGTTTCACCAAATAAGACATGGGAAGGTGCAATTGGGGGCTATTTTACAGGTGCAATTGTTTCCTTTATCTTTGCATTATTCTTATGTAAACAATTACCTACTACATTTATTATCTTAAGTAGTCTAATTCTTCCGGCTATAGCTGAAGTAGGTGATTTAGCATTTAGTAGTATAAAAAGAAGATTTCATATCAAAGATTTTGGCTCATTTTTACCAGGTCATGGTGGAGCATTAGATCGTATAGATTCATTATTATTCTGTTTAATGATTTTCCATGCATTATTAATCTTTTGGGGATTTTAAAATATGAAGAAAAAAATAGTTTTATTAGGAGCTAGTGGTTCAATTGGTACACAAACAATAGATATTATTGAACAACATCCTGAACAATATGAATTAGTCGCATTTGGTGTAGGAAAGAACATTGAATATGCTAGAACATTATTAAAGAAATATCCTGTTTCTTTAGTAGGTGTAGAAAGAAAAGAAGATTGTGACTTATTAGCGAAAGAAATTCCTACAACTACATTTGTATATGGAAATGATGGGTTGGTCGATTTAGTTACTAAACCTGAATATGATTTATGTGTTAATGCATTAGTTGGGTTTGTTGGCTTATTACCAACTCTAAAGGCATTAGAATCAAAACATAATGTAGCTTTAGCAAATAAAGAAACATTAGTTGTTGGTGGTGAACTTGTTAATCAAACAGCGAAAGAAAATGGTTGTGTGATTACACCAATTGATAGTGAACATTCTGCTATTGCTCAATGTTTAGCAGGTAATCCTACTAAACAAATTAAACGCTTAATTATTACTGCAAGTGGTGGATCTTTTAGAAATAAAACAAGAGAAAAACTAAAAGATGTAACGGTAGAACAAGCTCTTAGTCATCCAAATTGGCATATGGGTTCTAAGATTACAATTGATAGTGCAACGATGATGAATAAAGGATTTGAAGTAATGGAAGCTCATTATTTATTTAATCTTCCTTACGAACAAATTGATGTTATTATGCATGATGAGAGTATTATTCATTCAATGGTTGAATATAAAGATGGTGCGGTTATGGCAGAACTTGGTACACCAGATATGCGTATACCAATTCAATATGCAATAAGTGATCAAGAAAATCTAAGATCTGATTTAAATCTTGGTGAATCATTAGACTTAGCAAAAATTGGTACAATGCATTTTCATGCACCAGATTATAACCGTTTTCCATTATTAAAACTTGCATATGATATCGGTAAAAACCCTGGCACAAAGCAAGCTGTATTAAATGCTGCAAATGAAGTCGCAAATAGTTCATTTAGAAACCATGAAATTTCATTCTTAATGATTGAAGAAGTGATATTCGCTACAGTGGATGCTTTTGAAAACAAACCAGTTCATTCACTAGAAGAATTAGTTGCAGTAGACCATGATGCTAGAGTTTATGCTAGTAAATATATTAAAAATAAGGAGAATCAATGACATTTATCTATTTCTTGTTAGCTCTAACAGTTATCATTTGTCTTCATGAATTAGGACATTTGATTGCCGCTAAGATATTTGGCGTTTATTGTTATGAGTATTCTTTCGGGATGGGACCAGTTCTATTACAAAAAAAAGGGAAAGAAACAAAATATAGCTTAAGAGCGATACCGATTGGTGGATTTGTCTCTATGGCTGGGGAAACAGATGGAGATGAAGTATATCCTGATGTTGAAGTGCCAGAAGGAAGAAGATTAACAGAACAAAAACCATGGAAGAAAATCATCATCATGTTAGCTGGTGTATTTATGAACTTTGTTCTTGCATGGGTTATCTTCTCTTTTGTTGTTTTATCAAATGGCACATATGCTATTTCACCAAAAGCTGTAATTGCTGAGGTAGTAGAAAATTCTCCTGCAGAAAAAGCAGGTATGCAAAGTGGCGATAAAGTCATCAAGATTACTGCAGAAGATGGAACATCTACTAAACCAGATACATTCTTAGATATGCGTGTCTTTGTTGCAGAAAAAGAAGATCAAACATTAACTTATACAATAGAACGTAATAATGAAGAAATTACACTTTCTGTAACACCAGAATATAGTGATGAACAAGAAAGTTATATTATTGGTATCATGGGAAATAACGTTACGTATGTCACAATGAATATCTTTAATTGTTGGATATATGGCTTTAAGATGATGATATTAGTTGGTGGAATGATGTTTTCTGCTATTATGAATTTATTTAAAGGTATTGGATTAAATAACTTAAGTGGTCCAGTAGGTATATATAACGCTACAGAAGAATACGTCGCATTAGGATTTTCAAGTTATATGTTATTAATTGCGCAATTATCTTTAAATGTTGGTATATTTAATTTGCTACCATTACCTGTATTAGATGGTGGTCAAGTTGTAGTAACACTTGTAGAATGGATTCTACATAAGCAATTAAATCAAAAAGTAAAAGTAGTAATTATGACAATTTGTTGGGTATTATTAATCGCCTTAATGTTATTTGCTACATGGAATGATATTGCTCGTTTATTTAATTTTTAATCAGGAGGGTTTATGGCAACAATTTTAGTAACAGGTGGAACAGGATATATTGGTTCTCATACATGTGTTGAATTATTAAATGCTGGATATGATGTAGTTATCATGGATAATCTATATAATTCAAATGAATCAGTATTAAAACGTATTGAAAGTATTACAGGAAAGAAAGTTAAGTTTTATAAGACAGACTTATTAGATAAAGAAGGTATTAAAACAATCTTTAAAGAAAATACAATTGATGCGGTTATTCACTTCGCTGGATATAAAGCAGTAGGGGAATCTGTACAAATTCCTTTAACTTATTATCAAAATAACGTAGCTGGATCATTAAATCTTTATGAAGTAATGAAAGAATTTAATGTAAAGAGAATTGTATTCTCATCTAGTGCTTGTGTTTATGGAGCACCTAAATCAGTTCCTATCAAGGAAGATTTTGAAGTACATACAACTAATCCATATGGCGCAACAAAAGTTATGAATGAAATGATTCTAGAAGATGTATGTAAATCTGATGAAGAGTGGAGTGTATTACTACTAAGATATTTCAATCCTATTGGAGCACATAAGAGTGGTTTATTAGGTGAAGTACCTAATGGTATTCCAAATAACTTAGTTCCTTATATTGCTCGAGTTGCGAATGGTCAACTTGAATATTTAAGAGTATGGGGTAATGACTATCCAACAGTAGATGGAACTGGTGTAAGAGATTATATCCATGTTGTAGATTTAGCTAAAGGTCATATTAAAGCTGTAGAATATGCACTAAGTCATAAAGGTGTAGATAAGATTAATCTAGGTACTGGTAAAGGATATAGTGTATTAGAAGTATTACATGCATATGAAAAAGCATGTGGTAAAGAATTACCATATAAGATTATGGAGAGAAGACCTGGTGATATCGCAGAATGTTATGCAGATACAGAAAAAGCAGAAAAAGTACTAGGTTGGAAAGCTCAATATGGTATTGAAGATATGTGTATCGATTCTTGGAAATTTACAGTAGATAACCCAGACGGTATCAAGTAATGAAAAGAATTATTACATATGGAACATATGACTTATTACATTATGGTCATATCAAGTTATTACAACGTGCTAAAGCATTAGGCGATTACTTAGTAGTTGGACTAAGTACAGATGAATTCAATTGGAATAAGAAACAAAAGAAATGTTATTTCAATTTTGAAGAAAGAAAAGAAATGCTAGAAGCACTAAGATGTGTAGATCTTGTTATTCCTGAAGAATCTTGGGAACAAAAAGTAACAGATATGCATTTGTATCAAATTGATACATTTGTAATTGGTGATGATTGGAAAGGTAAATTTGATTTTCTTAAAGACGAGGGTGTAGAAGTAATTTACTTACCTCGTACACCAGAAATCTCTACTACACAAATTAAACAAGACTTATCAAAGTAAAGAAAGAATCACTGTTTAGGTAACATACCTGAATGGTGATTTTTGCGTATATTGACGCTATTTTGCTGTTGACTAGCCAATCGGGGGGGTATTACAATACCTATATAAAGGATGGGGAAAATAAATGAACAAAATATTAAAAAGTTTACTAACACTTGTTTTACTTTTCTCTGTTGGAACAAGTGTTAATGCTGAAACTGATGGTGATGGCTCAGTAGAAGGTAATGGTAGTTCAACTACATATGTAGCAACTGTGAATGATCAAAATTATGAAACTGTACAAGCAGCAATTGATTCTAACGATCAAGCTACTATCCAAGTAGTAGCGAACACTAATGAAGATATTACAGTTCCTTCAGGTAAAACAATTACTTTAGTGATTGCGGATGGTGTAACAATTACAAATAGCTCAAGTCATACAATTACTAACAATGGTACACTAACTGTTGCCGGTGCTGGTACAGTTGATAATATCAGTCATGGTAAAGGTGCTGTTTATAACAATGTCGGAGCAAAAGCTACATTAGAAGGTAGTGTTACATTTACTAGAAGCAGAGAAAATGGAATTACCGCAGAAAATAGTGGTGGAAATTCTTGGTATACAATAAAGAATTTTGGAACAATGAGTATTAACGGAAATGTTGTCATCAATCAAGGTGCTACAGGAAATGATGCATTTTCTTCATTAATAGCGAATGGCTGGTATGATTATGGAAGTTCATCAGAACCAAGTACTTCTAATAATCCTGTAGCAATTTTAACGATTAATGGTGGAACAATTCAAGGTGGAAGAAATACTGTTAAGAATGATGATGGAGGCTATTTATATATTAATGGTGGTTCAATTGTTAATAGTAGACAAGCAGCAGTTTTTAATGTTAATGTTGCGGAAATAAATTCTGGTACATTTTCTGTAACTGGTGATGCTGAAATGGTTGTTTTTACTAGACATATTAATAATACGGTAGATCAAGGAAAAACAACAATTAAAGGTGGCAATTTCACATCTGGTAGTAATAATGTGATTTTTAAAAATACTAATAACCCAACACTTGTAGTTCAAGGGGGTACATATTCTGTAGATGTATCTAAATATCTAGTTGAAGGTAACGAAGTAGTTAAAGTTGGAGATAAATACAAAGTTGTAACTGATGGTACAACTACTGTTGAAACAGAAGAGAATACTCTTGCTTATGATGAACAAGTTGTAAATCATATTCAAAAATATGCAACTTCAGATGAATTAGATGAAATTGAATCTATTGAACCTATAGTATTAACAGCTGGTGATACTTATGAAGAACATGATGTTACTAAAGAATGGGAAGCTTCTGATTATAAAAAGGCTTTTGACGAATATCTAAAAGATGTTGAAAATGTAGATGAAGTTATTCCTTATAATATCGCACTACATGTTACTGATAAACAAGGAACAGATGATTTAATTGATGAACTAGATGAAAAATTAGATTTCACATTATTCTTAAATAGTGATTCATTAAGTAAAGTGAAAGATAAGAAGTTTACACTTTATAACATCTATTACAACCAAACAGATAAAAAGTTTGAGGTTACTCCAGTAACAAGTGAAAAGACTACAGTGACTGGTAATTCTATTTCTTTTGTAACTGATAGATTCTCAGTTTATGCTTTAGTAACATTTAAAGAAGTGACTCCTACACCAACACCTACTGTTACTAGTGAAACAAAGAAATCTAGTGGTGGATGGGATGATGGTGGACCATTCACTACAGATAATTGTGGTAATGTATTCGATCGTTGGGGTAACAAGATTTATGAAGCTAAAGGTTGTAACGTTGGTGGATATAATCTAGTTAGAACTTCTGTAGAAGACTAATAAAAAAATAGAGGACATTGCTTAGCAATGTCCTTTTTATATCCTTATTCAAATGTGATTTGTGCAATTCTTACAATATAGAAACAACCATATGGATATCCTACAGCTCTAAAGCTAGCATGATCTCCTTCTTGATGGAATAATAATTCTTCATCGTTATCAATCCATTTAATCGATTTAATCTTTCTTGATAAATGATCTAGTTCATGTCCTTCATTTTTATTTTCATATGCCGCAACAACATCTTTTGGGCCAAGTAATGGTAAGTCATGTACATATACGTAAGAAGTATCAGCAACATCTAATACAAAGTCTTTTTCATGATTTGTAGTGATAGGGGAAGGTTTACCTGTATATAAGGAATCTTTAGCCATATTTGTCCATTGACCAATAACTTCTAGTAATGCTTTTGACATGTTGTTGACTTTACCAGTACCACTTAGACCGATATTAAGAAGGTAATTTGCACCTACTTTTCTAGCATGACATAATCTTTCAATCATTTGTCTAGGACTCTTATAATCCCAATCGTTTTCTGCAATACCCCAATGATGATTCATTGTTTGACACATCTCTGCTGTAACGTATTTTTCCATTCCTTCACGATTCATTGGTGTTGCTTGACCTTGTTCAAATGTAACAGAATCAATTTCAGGATGACCTGTTTTACCTTGTTCTGATAAACCAGTATTATTAATAATCATGGCATTTGGTTGAAGTCTTCTAATCATTCCATATAATTCATCTAGCTTCCAATCAGAACCTCTTTTACTCCAGTTACCATCAAACCAAAGACCACCAATTTCACCATAATTTGTACATAATATCTCAACACTTTTTCTTAGATATTCTAGATAGTGATCGAAATCTTCATCAAAATCTTTACGAGACCAATCAAGTGTTGTGTGATACAAAATAGGTAAGATGTCTTGTTTGCGACATGCCTCAACAAATTCTTTAACTAAATCTCTTTTACAAGGTGTATGCATTACATCGTAATCCGTTAATCCTTTAGTATCATATAAAGAGAAACCATCATGATGTCTAGTTGTAAGTGTGATATATTTCATGCCAGCATTTTTAGCAATAGATACGATTTCATCTGCGTTAAAATCTTCTGCAGTAAAATTTTCGAATAATTCATGATACTTTTCTTCTGGTATTTTATGAATATTTAACGTCCATTCTCCTTGATTTAAACTTGAATATAATCCCCAGTGAATAAACATACCAAAGCCTCTTTTTTCAAAAGAAGCGATATAGGGTTTAGCTATAGGTGTACTCATATTTTTATTTTTTCTCCTTTATATTTCTCTTGATATTACTAGATTAGCACATCTATCTTTTATGTTACAAAAAATAAAAATGATTTATTGTACACAATTTTATATGTAG
>CAVAZS010000009.1:0-32594 GCA_963593385.1 Lachnospiraceae bacterium
TTAATTAAACCATTTGTTAGAGATAAAGATGCTCAACAAGCTTGCTTAATGTTAGCTGAAGCAGCTTGTTACTATGCTGAAAAAGGTAAGACACTATGTGATGTATTAGAAGATTGTTATAAGGAACATGGTTATTACAATGAATCACAAACTTCAATTACACTAGAAGGAATGAGTGGTGCTGCTAAGATTAAAGAAATCATGACACGATTAAGAACGGAAAAACTTCAAGAAATTAATGGTGTCAAAGTAGTACGTTATCAAGATTTTGATACATTTGAAGAAGGAACACTTGATGAAGTTAAACCTTTAACAGGATTTACAAAGTCTAATGTTCTAAAATATTTCTTAGAAGATGGTTCGTGGATTGCTGTTAGACCTAGTGGAACAGAACCAAAGATTAAGATTTACTATTGCATCAAGGGAGAAAGTGCTGAAGATGCATTAGAAAAAGCTAAGAAATACGAAGTAGAGATGAAGAAACTAACAGCGTAAAAAACAAAAAGAGACTTGTTAAAAATTACAAGCCTCTTTTAAGCTGTTTTCATGTAGAATATTGAGGGAAGGTTGGATTTTATGTTTACAAATAAAGAAGAATTTAAAGAAGCATTTAAAACAAGACTAATTGAAACTTATGGAACGACTGTTGAAATGACACACCCAACAGAAAGATATATGGTTCTAGGAGAAATGACACGTGACTATGCAAGTGTCAATTGGAAAGATACAAAAGTTGCTGTGGATAATCAACAAGCTAAGCAAGTATATTACTTTTCAATGGAGTTTTTACTTGGTAAGAGCTTAACAAGCAACTTAAAGAACCTTGGCATTTATGACATGGTTTTTGAGGGCTTAAAAGAATTAGGTATTGATTATCAAGATTTAGCTGATATCGAATGTGATGCAGGACTTGGAAATGGTGGCTTAGGAAGATTAGCTGCTTGCTTTATGGATAGTGCAGCATCCCTAAAATATCCTATTAATGGTAACTGTATTCGTTATCAATATGGTTTATTTAGACAAAAAATAGATGAAGAAGGTAACCAAGTAGAAGTACCTGATATGTGGTTAAAGATTGGTAATGCTTGGGAAATTCGCAAACCAAAACATGCTGTAGATGTTAAATTCTATGGAAATATTGAAATGCATGCTGATGAAGATGGAACATTACATTTTGAACATGTAAATGCTCAACATATTATGGCTGTACCATACGATATGCCAATGATTGGTGCAAATACAAAGATGACAAATACATTGCGTTTATGGTCTGCTGAACCTGCAGATACTGCACCAATTGGAGCAGATTTCAGAAAATATTTATCAGATGTAAGTGAAATCTGTTTAAATGTATATCCAGATGATTCTACTGAAGAAGGTAAATTCTTAAGATTAAAACAACAATATTTCTTTGTATGTGCTGGAATTAACTCAATTGTTAAATCACATGTAAAGAAATATGGAACAGTAGATAACTTAGGAGAAAAAGTATCTATTCAATTAAATGATACGCATCCTGTTTTAGTTATTCCTGAATTAATGCGTGTATTGATGGATGAATACGAATATACATGGGAAGAAGCACAAAATATTACATTACATACTGTTTCTTATACAAATCATACAGTTATGCAAGAAGCTTTAGAAACTTGGCCAATTGACTATGTAAGAAGATTACTTCCTCGTATCTATATGATTATTGAAGAAATTGATAGAAGATTTGCTACATATATTTCTAGACAATATCCAGATAAATACTACATGGTAGGTAGAGTACGTCCAATTAATAATGGTGTTATCCATATGGCTAGACTAGCAGTTCTTTATAGCCACAGTGTAAATGGTGTTGCGGAAATTCACTCTGAAATTTTAAAGAATGATTTATTTAGAGATTTCTATCGTATTTGGCCAGAACGTTTCTCTAATAAAACAAATGGTATTACACCACGTCGTTGGTTCTTATATGCTAATCCTGAACTAACAGGAATGGTAGATCGTCTCATTGGACCTTCTTATCATACAAACTTTAATGAATTAGAACATTTACTTGATTATGTAGATGATGAAAATGTTCAAAGAGAATTCTTAGAAATTAAAGCAAAGCGTAAGGAAATCTTAGCAAATTATATTGAAAAACAAACAGGTATTGTTGTGGATCCTACATCTATCTTCGATGTACAAGCAAAGAGATTACATGCATATAAGAGACAATTCTTAGATGTATTACATATTATTTATTTATACCAAAGAATTAAGAGTGATCCTTCATTTACAATGACACCTCATACATATATTTTTGCGGCAAAAGCTGCTCCTTCATATGTATTCGCTAAGAAAGTTATTAAATTAATCAATCGTATTAGCATGAAGGTAAATAATGATCCTGATGTAAAAGGAATGATTAAAGTTGTATTCTTACCAAACTATTGTGTAAGTATGTCAGAAATCATGATGTGTGGTGCTGATGTCAGTGAACAAATTAGTACAGCTGGTAAAGAAGCTAGTGGTACAGGTAATATGAAGTTCATGATGAATGGTGCTGTAACATTAGGAACATTAGATGGCGCAACTGTTGAAATTGACCGTTTAGTTGGTAGAGAAAATGATGTTATCTTTGGCTTAACTGTAGATGAGATTCCTCATTTTAGAGAAGATTATCGTGCATGGGATTATTACATGAATGATGAAAGAATCAATCGTGCTATGAATTCTTTAATTGATGGTACTTGGGGTGATGATTTCAGAACTATTTATGATGAAATTCTAACAAAGAACGATGAATTCTTCGTATTAGCTGATTTTAATTCTTATGTACAAGCTCAAGAAGAAATTGAGAGAAGATATGGTGATCGTAATGCATGGGCTAAAACATGCTTAATTAATATTGCGAAATCTTGGTATTTCTCTAGTGATAGAACAATTCGCCAATATGCAGAGGACATTTGGCATATTCAACCTATTGATATTGAGTGAGGAAAGTTATGCCTTCTATTAAAGCGTATATAGATGATTTTGATCTTGTAACAGTCTCTATCCCTAGAAGCTTTTTTGGGGGAGAATCTTTTGGATTTTATATTCTAAATCAAAATCAAGACTTAATTTCATGTACTGTTAAAGATAGAATAGAGTATGAACAATTAATTGTTTATACTCTTTTGAGTGATGCTAAATTTAAAATCGGTGAAAAATATTTATTAAGGGAGTTCCATGGACAAACAATTCCTTTAGCATATCGTTTTATTACACATAAAAAAGAATTTAATGATTTATTTGCCTATGACAAAGAAGACTTAGGTAGTTTTTATCATGCACAATATACTGATTTTGCTGTGTGGGCACCTATTGCTAATAGCGTTATATTAAAGTTACATAAAGATAATGCAGAAACATTTGTAATGACTAGAAGTGATAAAGGTGTTTATAGAATTCGCGTAAATGAAGATTTAAGTGGCGTCGAGTATACATATCTTGTGGAAAGAAATGGTAGAGTTGTTGAAACAGTAGATCCATATGGATTAAGTAGTAATGCGAATAGTATGCATAGTGCTGTTATTGATACAACTAAAATTACATCTATTGTGGATGACGCGAAATTACCTACTTTTGACAATTATTGTGATGCGATTATATATGAATGCAATGTTCGTGATATTTCTAGTAGTAAAACTTGTGGGATTGAACAAAAAAGTAAATATCTTGGTGCATGTGAACATGGTACAAAGTATAAAGACTATCCAACAGGTATAGATTATATTTGTGACTTAGGTATTACACATATTCAACTTCAACCTGTTTTAGATTATGCAACAGTTGATGAGGCTCATCCTAAAACAAATTACAATTGGGGCTATGATACTGCACAATGTATTGCCTTAGAAGGATCTTATGCATCTAATCCGAGTGACCCATATTGTCGTATGATTGAATTTAAAAAATTAGTCAAAGAATATCATCAAAGGGGAATAAGAGTAAATCTAGATATTGTATATAACCATATGTATGATACGACAAATAATCCATTAGAAAATGTTGTGCCATATTATTATTTTAGATATGGTCAAAGAGGATTATTAAGTAATGGATCATATTGTGGAAATGATCTTGAGTCTAGACAACCAATGACAAAACATTTATTTGTTTATGCCTTAAAGACATTAATTAAATTATACGGTGTAGATGGATATCGCTTTGATTTAATGGGTATTTTAGATGTAGATACAATGAATGAAATTGATACTTCTTTAAGAAAAATAAAGAAAGATATCATGATTTATGGTGAAGGATGGGATTTGCCAACTGCTCTAGAACCAGAAGAAAAAGCACGTATCTACAATCAATTTAAGATGCCTAATATTGCCCATTTTAATGATACATTCCGTGATGAATTAAGAGGATGTAATGGAGACTATGCTGAACAAAATAAAGGATATATTACAGGAGATTTAAGTAAAGCTTTTTCTGCTTGTAGTACTTTTACTGGAAATACATTAAGTAATCCTTATTTCATGCGTTTTGATAGTCCTAGTAAATCTGTAAATGCAATAGAAACACATGATAATTTAACATGTTGGGATAAGATGCATGCATGTTGTTCGGAAGAAGATGGTGGCCTAAGAATTAAAAGACAATGTATGATGATTGCGAGTTGCTTCATTAGTCAAGGTATTCCATTCTTACATGCTGGTATTGAATTCTGTGGTACGAAAAACAATATTCGAGATTCATATAATGCTGGTGATGATGCTAATGGTATGCATTATGAGCGATTAGATAAATATGATGATGTTTTAGTCTATACAAAAAAATGTATTGCTTTAAGAAAAAAACATGCATGTTTAAGACTTAGAACAAAAGAAGAAATTGAAAAGAGAGTTCACTTTGAAATTCATGATGATGGTATCGTATTTTATGAAATAAAAGGTGAAACAGAAACATTAAAAATTATCGTAAATCCTTCATTAGAACATCATCAATATGAATTAAATAGTGAGTGGAACATTATTTTTGATAGTAATGGAAATGAAATTGAAGGAACATATACAAGTGTTCATGTGCCATTATGTAGTATCATAGTATTAAAAAAGGTGGAAGTTATATGAAAAAGCTATTAATAACCCTATTAAGTGTATGTACTTTGTTTACATATGTCCCAATACAAGCAGATAGTGATCCAGAAAATAAAGAATTCACCAAATTCATGGATCAAGAATTTGTGGATACATTAGAATCAGATTACATTACGATGCATTATGCTGTTAAAGATTATGAATCTTATGGTATAGAAAAGCCAGAAAGAACACTTGGTACAGCAACACTTGCTAGTTATTCTGATGCTGTAAAAACAAATACTGAAGCTTTAAATAAATTAAAGTCTTTTGATTACAATACTTTATCTGTAAATCAACAACATGATTACGATACATATAAAAAAGCACTAGAAGATAGTATTGCATTAAATAGTTATCCTTTATTTGATTCTTTATTTAATCCTTATTCTGGCATTTTAGATAATATCGTTACAAATCTTACAGAATTTACATTCTATACAAAAGAAGACTTTAGTGATTATTTAGAAGTACTAAATTCCGTAAGCGATTATTTCGATGAAGCAATTGAATTAACGCAATATCAAGCAGAGAATGGGTATTTCTTAAGTGATTCATTACTAGATGCGGCTGAAGAATGGATTAGTGACTTTGTTAATAAGAAAGAAGATAGCGCATTAATCTGTGTCTTTGATGAAAAAGTAGATGCGTTTAGTGATTTAACAAGTGAAGAAAAAGAAAAATACAAAAAAGAAAATAAAGAAATTGTATTAAATAGTGTAATTCCTGCTTACGAAAACGCTTCAGTTGAACTTGAAAAACTAAGAGGTAGTGCTAAATATGAAGGATCATTATCAAACTACCCTAATGGTAAAGAATACTATCAAGCATTAGTTAACAGTAAGACAAGTACAAATGAAACTGTAGAAGAATTAGTAAGTGAATGCGAAGATTATATGTCCTCATTAATTAACTTATATATTATTTTATATAGCTTAGATGGAGATATTGACATAGAATATACAACAGCAGATTTTTCAACAGGTACTGCTGAAGAAACATTAGAATATCTAAAAGAACATATGTCTGAATATCCTGCTGGACCAGATGTATCTTATGTTTGTTCATATTTAGATGAAAGTGTAGCGAATGATTCTGTTCTTGCGTATTACTTAGTTCCTACAATTGATGATTATAAAAATAATGTTGTAAGAATTAATGGTGAACTTGTTGGTGAAGATGCAGAACAATTATATGGAACACTTGCTCATGAAGGTTATCCTGGTCACTTGTATCAAACAACTTGGTACTATGCAACAAATCCTCATCCTATCCGTACTGTAGCCTCAATGATTGGATATAGTGAAGGATGGGCAATGTATGCAGAGTGTGATGAATTCTTAAACGCTACTGTATCTTATGAAATTGGACAATATGCATTCTTTGATACAGCTTTAGGATATTTAATCAATGCATATGCTGATTTAGGTGTAAATGGCTTAGGTTGGGATGTTTCTGCATTACAAGAAAAAATGGATGCCATGGGACTGAATGGCGAATCAATTGCACAAACTTTATATGATTATGTTGTTGAAAAGCCAGGCATGATTCTTCCATATGGTATTGGTATGATGAAGATGCAATCTCTAAGAGCGAAAACATATACAGCTTTAGGAGATAAATTTAATGAAACAACATTAGATTCAGTATTACTAACATATGGCCCAAGACCTTTTGAAACAGTAGAAAAAGATATTGATGATTTCATCAAACTAAAAGGATTTGAAGTTCCTGAATCATACGATATGATGGCTGATTATATGGCTACACTTATCGATAGACAAGATTCAACAGCAGATCCAAATTATATTGATCCAACAATTCCTGAAGATAATAAGATGGGATGGTTACCTATTGCGTTAGGTGGTGGAGTTGTTGTATTAGTTGGTGTTATAGGAGTATTAATTTATTTAAAGAAAAAAGAAGGTGACTAATTTGGTACAGAATCATTGGACTAGTTTTTTACATCATGAGTTTGAACAGCCATATTTTAAAGAACTATCTAAATTTGTTCATGATGCATATGAAACAAAAACAGTTTATCCACCAAAACAACTGGTTTTTAGTGCGTTTGAAAATACAGATTACAATGATGTCAAAGTAGTTATTCTTGGACAAGATCCATATCATCAAAAAGGTCAAGCACATGGTATGTGCTTTTCGGTAAATCCAGGTGTAAAAATACCACCAAGCCTATTAAATATGTATAAAGAATTAAATACAGAATATGGGTGTTTCATTCCAAATAATGGCTATCTAATGCCATGGGCAAAACAAGGTGTATTTTTACTCAATACGATTTTAACAGTAGAAGATTCTCATCCTTTATCTCATGCAAATAAAGGGTGGGAAACTTTCACTGACAATACAATACGATATATAAATGAAAGACAAGAACCTGTTGTATTTTTACTATGGGGAAGAAATGCGAGAAATAAAGCTAAATTGATTGATTCTTCAAGACATTTAGTTTTAGAAGCTGCGCATCCTTCACCATTAAGTGCATACAACGGTTTTTTTGGTTGTGATCATTTTAGAAAGGCAAATGATTTTCTATGCATGCATGACAAAAAAATTATTGATTGGCAAATTCATAACATATAGAAATTTCTTGTAAATAGGACTATAATGAAAGCGTATTCAGATCGCATTAATTAGGAGGATAATATCATGAGATCAAATAGTATGGTCGCTATGATTCTTGCGGGTGGAAGGGGCACTCGACTTTTCGATTTAACGAAAAAGGTAGCGAAACCAGCGGTTCACTTTGGCGGTAAATACCGTATAATAGATTTCCCTTTAAGTAATTGCGCTAACTCAGGCGTATCTACAGTTGGCGTATTAACTCAATATGAGTCTATATTGTTAAACTCATATGTTGCGAAAGAATCCAATTGGGGATTAGACGTAACAGATGGTGGTGTTTATGTTTTGACACCACGTGAAAAAGATCAAAGCGGCTTAGATGTTTATAAAGGTACAGCAGATGCTATTACACAAAATATCGATTTCTTGGATGGCCTAGATCCAGAATATATTTTGATTTTATCTGGTGACCATATTTATAAAATGGATTATGCTAAAATGCTTGATTATCACAAAGCAAATAATGCAGATGCTACTATTGCTGTATTAGAAGTACCACTACGTGAAGCTAGTCGTTTTGGTATTATGAATACAAATGAAGAAGATAAGATTGTTGCATTTGAAGAAAAACCAGCTAAACCTAAGAGTAATCTAGCTAGTATGGGTATTTATATCTTCAACTATAAGACATTAAGAAAATACTTAATGGCTGATTTAAAGAAAGCTGATAGTAATCATGACTTTGGTAAAGATATCATTCCATCATATTTGAATGATGAAAAGAGATTATTTGCTTATCGTTTCAAGGGCTATTGGAAAGATGTTGGAACAATTGACTCTTTATGGGAAGCTAATATGGATCTTCTAGAAGAAGATGAATTAGATTTATCTGATCAAAGTTGGAAGATTTATACAGAAAATAAGAATGCTGTTCCTCAATATATTGGTAGTGAAGCTAGCGTAGAAAATTGCTATATCACACAAGGTGTTAAAGTTTTAGGCGATGTAAATCATTCAATTCTTGGATCAAATTGTAAGATTGGTAAAGGTGCAAAAGTTAGTGACAGTGTCATTATGCCAGGTGCTAAGATTGGCGAAGGTGCAATTGTAACACGTTGTATCGTTGCGGATAATGTTGAAATTGGTGCTGGTGTTAAAGTTGGCGATAAGAACAGTGAACATATTGAACTTGTTGCTAAGAATATGAAATAGGGGAGAATGTTATGAATGTACTAGGAATTGTCAACTTTGAAGACGATAGTGTAAAAATTGATGGTCTAGGAGATTATAGACCTGTACCTGCAGTTTCCTTTATGGGAAGATATCGTATTATTGATGTAATACTAAGTAATATGACAAATAGTGGTATCGATAATGTACAAGTATATTGTAAAGAAAAACCACGTAACTTATTTGATCACTTAGGTGATGGAACAATGTATAACATCAACTCTAAACGTGGAAAAATGCGTATTTTATATGGTGAGAAACCATTTACTTCTCCTATATATAATACTGATGTTGCAAACTTCTTATTGAATTTGCAATATATAGAAGAAGATACAAATCCATATGTATTAATCGCTCCAAGTTATTTTGTTTATAACTTTGATTTTAATGAAGCATTTAATGCACATGTTGAATCAGGTGCGGATATTACAGTTTTATATACATCTACTAATGATGCTAAAACTAGATTCTTAAGTTGTGATGTTATTACAATGGATAAAGAAAAACGTGTTCTTTCATTTGAAAAGAATCGTGGTAAGAGTAAGAGCAGACAAGTTTCAATGGAAGCTTATATTCTTTCTAAAGCATTATTTATTCAATTAATTAAACAAGCAGCTACTGTATCATCTTTATATTGGTTCAAAGATATTTTACGTGACCAAGTAGAAGAACTTGTTATCAAAGGATATGGTGTTAGAGGATATGTTTCATGTATCGGTTCACTAACGGAATACTATAAAACAGGTATGGAATTAAAGAATCCAAATAATTCTGAACTATTATTTAAAGAAGATCGTCCAATCTATACACAAACAAACGATTCTTGTCCAACAAGATACTCTAGTGATGCGGACGTTAAAGATAGTGTTATCGCAAATGGATGCTTAATTGAAGGTACAGTTGAAGGATCAATTATTGGACGTAATGTAACAATTAAAGAGGGTGCTGTTGTTAAAAATTCAATTATTATGACAGATGCTGTAATTGATAAAGACGCTAAACTTGATTATGTAGTTGTCGATAAATATGCAATTGTGCATCATATCAAGAAACTAGTTGGTACAGAAGATGCACCAGTATATGTAAAACGTAGAGATAGAATCTAGAGGTGTATATGAGAAGATCAATTCTATTTGTTGCGGGCGAAGGTTTACCATTCATTAAGACTGGTGGCTTAGCTGATGTTATCGGTAGTCTTCCAAAATCACTATATGACCGTGGACATGATGTTCGTGTTGTATTACCACTATATAAGAAGATTATTGAAAAACATTATGATAAACTAACACGTTTAGGAACAATTGAAGTTACATCTGGTTGGATTAAGCAACCAGCAACATATTATGTATGTAATGTAGATGGTGTAGTTTATTATTTCATTGAACATCAAGGATATTTTGAACGTGATGGACTATATGGCTATGACGATGATGGTGAAAGATTTGCTTTCTTCCAAAAAGCTGTATTAGAAATGATTCATTATGTGGATTGGTGGCCAAATATCATTCATGAAAATGATTGGCAAACAGGTATGTTACCACTAATGTGTCATGCATTATATGCAGATGATCAACGTTATCAAAATATAAAGCATGTATATACAATTCATAACCTAGCATTCCAAGGAAACTTTGGTAAAGATATGTTAGGTAGTTGCCTTGGACTAGATGATTATTATTTTGAAAATGGATCAGTTCGTTTTGACAATGGTATTAGCTTCATGAAAGCTGCTATTGTTTATGCAGATAAAATTACAACTGTTTCACCAACATATTCTGCAGAAATTCTTACAGAAACTTATGGTGAAAGAATGGATGCGATTTTACGCTATAGAAGAGAAGATCTTTGGGGCATTGTAAACGGTATTGATACAGTCACATGGAACGCTGCTACAGATCACTTACTAGCATATAACTTTGATTCATCAAATGTATTCCAAGGTAAGTTAGAAAATAAACGTGCCTTACAAAGAGAACTAGGACTAGAACAAAATGATGATGTTTGCTTAGTTGGTATTGTATCAAGATTAACAAACCAAAAAGGTGTTTATCTCATTACAGAAAAGATGACAGAAATGATGGATCAAGGTATTCAATTTGTTATCTTAGGTACTGGTGAAAGTAATGCAGAAAATGCATTTAAGTGGTTAGAAAATGAATACAAAGGTAGAGCAGTTTATTATTGTGGATACAACGAAGAACTTGCACATAGAATTTATGCAGGATGCGATTTATTCTTAATGCCTTCATTATATGAACCATGTGGTATTGGACAACTAATTGCAATGCATTATGGTGCTTTACCTCTAGTTCGTGAAACAGGAGGATTAAAAGATACTGTTCGGCCTTATAACCGTTATACAGGTGAAGGTAATGGCTTTAGCTTCTATGGTTCTTATGCAGGGGATATGATGAATACAATCTACTATGCATTAGACCAATACTATAACAATAAAGCAGGTTGGGCTACTCTTGTATATCAAGCATTAGAAACAGATGTTAGTTGGAATAAGAGTGCTGAAATCTACGAACAACTATATTATCAATTAACTAACTGGGATTAATTAATCAAAAAAGACATATGAACAAGGCTATTTTCCTCAGACATATGTCTTTTTATTTTTCAAGTAAATCTTCCATACTGCATCCTAATACTTTAGAAAGATTATAAAGAGTTTCACCACTAGCTTTGTTAATATCTTTATTTCTTTGTTCATACATTTGTATGGAACGAAGAGAAACAGTAGAATATTTAGCTAATTTGCTTTGTGAAATACCATATAGTTTTCGTATATGTTTTAAATTTGTTTCGCGCATTGTTTCTTTTATTCTTTTATCTGCAATATCTACAAATTTACTAATATCAGCTTCATGTAATGTTTGGTACATGTTTTTTAAATCAGGATAAGAAAATACATAAAAGATATTGGAAAATGTTCTGGAAGAATACCATTGATAATAAGCAATTACATAACCAATCCAATATTCAGCTGTTCTGTAAAATGTATCATTAGCTTCAGAAAAGGCATCATTTCCTGTTGTAGATTGGATTATTTCTATTGCTAGTTCTATTCCACTTTTTCCAACTAAATAAGTGCAATCACCTTTTTCTATTTTTTCACTTATTTCACTGGCTAGAAATAAATTGATGAAATCTTTTCCATTTATATTACACTCATTTATTGCATAATCAAACGCTTCACCTAAAACAGATTGAATACTATTTAAGTATATTTCTTGGTATGCGTGGATCATGATTGTCTATACCTCCTCTTATAATGTCTTGTATGTATAAACCGTCATTCTCTTGCTCGAGTATTTTTAGATATGTTTCGTTTGCTTCATCATTTCTAGATTTTTTCAAAATATAGTATTTATCCTTTGAAACATAATCGAATCCTTCAAATTTCAAACAAGAAAATGCAAATTCTGATTTAATGACAATTTGTTCTCCAAGTTTACCTAGTTCCATAGCTGAAGCAAGTTGATTGACAGTTATTGCGTTATTAATAAAGGATTGTGCATAATCAAAATAAGAATCATCCGCTCTATATCCTGTCACAACATCGTATGCATTTACATTAATTGAAAAATGATCAATTAAATAACGTTTCGCTCTTTGTGCAACAGGAGTTTTTATTGTAAATAAGCGATGTTCTACTAATACAGCTATCCAGTTTAAAATAGTATAATCTGGACTATTTAAATTTAAGATATTTAAATATTGCGTATCTAAAGTATAACGATTTGAAAATCCATCTTTTAATGATGAAACAGCCCATTCTTTAGATAGTTCTTCATTTTCAGTACAATAAAATCCAAGCCCATAATCATTATTTTTTTTACCTAATCCAAATTGTGGCTTTTCTACAATCATTTCTGAACCGTGGTATAAAACTAATTTATTGCTCATCTTAATTATCTCCTTTGCACAATTATTATATCACTGTAGTGATATATTTTGATAAAATTAAATAATTAGGGCATTTGCCCTATTGTTTTTAGAATATGACTATAAAATAAGAAGTGTGAAAACAATGTACATTCGCTTTCATTAGCTAAAAGAAGATAGATTATGATTGATTATGCAGGCTTAAATAAAAAACTTTCAAAGAATATAAGTACTAAATTAGAAGAATTATTAAAGAATACTCCTAATATTTTTAATGCTGAAGCAAGCATCATTTCAATGAAAAAAGGGACGACATTTATTCATTCTTATGATGAAGCAAATACAATTTATATTTTAGTTAAAGGACAAGTAAAAGCTGTTGATTATCATATAGATGAAATTATTTATGATTATACATCGTTTGAACCTATAGAATTTCTAGGTGCTATGGAATTTTATATGGGACTAACAAATTACATTACAGATTTAGAAACATTAACGGATTGTTTATTTATTTCTTTTTCAATTGATACTTTTAGAAGATGGATAGAAAGAGATACAACGATGATGTTGAAGTTAATTCAAATCATGATGAATCGATTGAATGATCAAGCTAGAAAAGAAAGAACATTTATGTTTTTGTCTGCTAAAGAAAGAATCATGTATTTATTAGTATCACTATATAAAATGTACCAACAAGAAAGTGAATGTGAAGTTAAATTAACACAAGATGAGCTAGCTAAAAGATCAGGAATTAATCTTCGTACAGCAACTCGTTCCATTCAAAGTTTATGTGAAGAAAAGTTATTAGAGAAAAGAAATAGAAAACTATATGTCACTAAACTTCAATGCGAACAAATGGAAAAAATCTTAGGAAATAGATTAGGAGATTATGATGAAAAGAAAGATAATTTTAGATTGTGATCCAGGACATGATGATGCGATAGCGATAATGTTAGCTGCTAAAAATGAAAATATAGATTTATTAGGAATAACTGTTGTATCAGGTAATCAAACCATAGAAAAAACAACGCGAAATGCCTTAAATGTTTGTGAGTATCTTGGACTAGATGTTCCAGTATATGAAGGATGTGGGCAACCAATGATTCGTAATAAACCTTCAGTCGCAAATGATATCCATGGTGAATCAGGATTAGATGGCCCTACTTTTGCACAATTAACAAAGAAAAAAGAAGATAAACACGCTGTTATGTACATGATTGATACGCTTCTTAACTCTGATGGAGATATTACTGTTGTTACTACAGGACCTATGACTAATCTTGCAATGGCAATGAGATTATGCCCGAATATTATCCCTAAAATAAAAGAAATCGTATTAATGGGTGGAGCATACCAGCTTGGTAATGTGACACCTGCTGCAGAATTTAATATCTTTACTGACGCAGACGCAGCACATGTTGTTTTTACAAGTGGTAGAAGAATTGTAATGGCAGGATTAGATGTAACAAGAAAAGTATTATGTTATCCAAGCATTATTGAACGCATGAGTAAACATAATAATTGTGCTAGTAATTTATTTGTGGATTTGATGACATTCTTCAGTAAAACACAAAAAGAAGTATATGGTTGGGAAGGTGGTCCATTACATGATCCAGTCACAATCGCTTACCTTATAGATCCTACAGTGTTAACGTTAAAAGAAATGTATACAGAAATAGATATTAGAAGCGAACAAAGCTATGGTAGAACAAATTGTGATTACTTCAATTATTTAAAGAAAGAACCAAATAGTTTTGTCGCAATAGATATCGATGTAGAAAAGTTCTGGAATATTATTGAAAAAGGAATAGAAGCATATTAGAAAGTAGAATTATATGTCATTAATTTTCGTGAATTAGTGACATATTTTTTGATGGAAAGGCATTCGAAAAGTATGTTTAAACTTATACATTTTGTAAAAAATGAAAAGATTATGCATAAAATAGGTGATTTTCATGTTTGTTCTTTTACTCACATGTTATAATTAATTCGCTATAAGGAGGATAATTCAAATGGCTAAAAAATTAGTTACTGATTTAGATGTAACTGGAAAGAAAGTTATCGTCAGAGTTGACTTTAATGTACCTTTAAAGAGCGGAGAAATCACTGATGATAATCGTATCGTTGCCGCATTACCAACTATCAAATATTTAGTTGAAAACAAGGCAAAGGTTATCTTATTATCTCATCTTGGTAAGATTGACTACAAAAAGACTGATGAGGAGATTGCAGCTGCTAAGAAAAAGAACAACATGGCACCTGTTGCAAAGAGACTTCAAGAGTATCTAACAGATACTAAAGTTGTATTTGTAGATGCTACAAGAGGCGCTGAACTTGAAAAAGCTGTTAGTGAATTAAAAGATGGTGAAGTTCTATTAATGCAAAACACTCGTTATGAAAAGGGTGAATCTAAGAATGATGAAGAATTAGGCAAATATTGGGCTTCATTAGGAGAATTATATGTTTCTGATGCATTCGGTTCTGTTCATAGAGCTCATGCAAGTACTGTAGGTATTCCAACATACCTTCCAAGTGCAGTAGGATTCTTAATTGAAAAAGAATTAAAATTCTTAGGTGATGCTGTTGAAAACCCAGTAAGACCTTTCGTTGGAATCTTAGGTGGTGCTAAAGTTGCTGATAAGTTAGCAGTTATCTCTAACCTATTAGAAAAATGCGATACTCTAATCATTGGTGGCGGTATGGCATATACATTCTTAAAAGCAGAAGGTAAAGAAGTTGGTAAATCTCTAGTAGATGATACAAAACTTGACTACTGCAAAGAAATGATGGACAAAGCTAACAAGTTAGGCAAGAAGTTATTACTTCCTGTTGATACAGTTGTAGCTAGCTCATTCCCTGATCCAATTGATGGACCAATCGAAACAGAAGTAGTTTCTAGCGATGCTATTCCTAGTGATAAAGAAGGTTTAGATATTGGACCTAAGACAGCTGAACTATTTGCTAATGAAGTTAAGAATGCAAAGACAGTTGTTTGGAATGGACCAATGGGTGTATTTGAAAACCCAACATTAGCTGCTGGTACAAATGCTGTTGCTAAAGCATTAGCTGAATGTGATGGTACAACTATTATCGGTGGTGGTGATAGTGCAGCTGCTATTAAACAACTTGGTTATGCTGATAAAGTAAGCCATGTTTCTACAGGTGGTGGTGCTTCTCTAGAATTCCTAGAAGGTAAAGGTCTACCTGGTGTTGATGTAATTGAGGAGAAATAATAAATGAGAAAGCCTATTATTGTTGGCAACTGGAAGATGAACAAACTTCGCAAAGATGCTGAAGAATTCATGCAAGGTGTTGAAGCTCATCTAACTGGTGAAGAAAAAGCAGATTACGGTATTGCTGCACCATATACATGTGTAGATGTATGTGCTAAAAATGCTAAACATTTAATTGTTGCTGCTGAAAACTGTAACGAAAAAGATAGTGGTGCATATACTGGTGAAGTTAGTGTACCTATGCTTGAAGAAATTGGCATTACATATTGCATTATCGGCCATTCTGAAAGACGTACATACTATAACGAAACAAATAACGGTTGTGCTTTAAAAGCAAAACGTTTATTTGCTAGTAACATTGTTCCTATTCTTTGCATTGGTGAAACAGAAGCAGAATATGATGCTGGTAAAACATCAAGTGTAATTGAAGAACAATTAAAAGGATCTTTAGAAGGTTTAACTGCTGAAGAAGTTAGCCGTATGGTTATCGCTTATGAACCTATTTGGGCTATCGGTACAGGTAAATCAGCTGACCAAACAATTGCAGAAAATTGCTGCAAACTTGTTCGTGATACAGTTAAAGCACTATATGATGAAAACACTGCTGAAGCAGTACGTGTTCAATATGGTGGAAGTGTTAAGCCAACAAATATTAAAGAATATATGGCATGTCCAGATATTGATGGTGCACTAATTGGTGGTGCAAGCTTAAAAGTTGATTCTTTCATTGAAATTATCGACGCTACAAAAGACTGATTCAGAGAGTATTCTCTTGAACAGATAGAAAATAGTAATCAAGGAGGAAAAAGATTACAATGAATTATTTTGCAGATTTAGTTGCAGGTGTTTATGCTCGTGAAGTTATTGACTCACGTGGAAATCCAACAGTTGAATGTGAAGTAGTTACTGAAGGTGGTGCTGTTGGACGTGCTATCGTTCCATCAGGTGCTTCTACAGGTGAACGTGAAGCAGTTGAACTTCGTGATGGTGATAAATCTCGTTTTGGTGGACAAGGCGTATTACAAGCTGTTAAGAATGTTAACGAAGTTATCGCTCCAAAAGTAGTTGGTATGGAAGTTACTGACCAAGTTGGTATCGATGAAGTTATGTTAGCTCTTGATGGTACAGAATTTAAGAGTGTATTAGGTGCTAATGCTACATTAGCTGTATCTCTTGCAGTAGCTAGAGCAGCTGCTGAATCTTGTGGATTACCTCTATACAAATACTTAGGTGGTCCTAACGGAAAAGTTCTTCCTGTTCCAATGATGAACGTTATGAATGGTGGTAAACATGCTGATTCTGCATCAGACTGCCAAGAATACATGATTATGCCTGTTGGAGCTAAGACATTCCATGAAGCAATCCGTATGGGTGCTGAAGTATTCCACGCTTTAAAGAAAGTATTAAAGAAGTATGGATACAACACTAGCGTTGGTGATGAAGGTGGTTATGCTCCATCAACAATCGATGGTAACAACGGACCTCTAGAAACATTAGGTAACGAAGGACCTCTAGCATTAATGAGTGAAGCTGTTGAAGCTGCTGGTTATAAACTAGGTGATGATGTTTGCTTCGCTATGGACTCTGCTTCTAGTGAATTCTATGATGAAGAAAAGAACCGTTATGTATTAAAGAGATCTGGAGAAGGCGAAAAGACAAGTTCAGAAATGATCGACCTATACGCTTCTTGGGTTGAAAAATATCCTATCATTTCTCTTGAAGACGGCTTAGCTGAAAATGACTGGGAAGGTTGGAAAGAATTAACAGATCGTTTAGGCGATAAGATCCAATTAGTTGGTGATGACCTATTCGTTACAAACACAACATTCATCCGTAAAGGTATTGAACTAGGTGTTGCTAACTCTGTATTAATCAAACTAAACCAAATCGGTACATTAACAGAAACATTCGATGCTATCGAAATGGCTAAAGAAGCTAAGTATACAGCAGTAGTTTCTCACCGTTCTGGTGAATCTGAAGATACAACAATTGCTGATCTAGTAGTTGCTGTAAATGCAGGACAAATCAAGACTGGTTCTATGAGCCGTACAGACCGTATTGCTAAATACAACCAATTAATGAGAATCGAAGAAGAATTAGGTTCTTCTGCTGAATACAAAGGAAGAAAAGCTTTCTACAACGTAAAGAGCATCTCTTCTAAATAATTAGTTATCTAAAAACTATAAGAAAACCTCGTTAGAAATAGCGAGGTTTTAATTTGCTTTGTTATATTTGATACAGTAGTCAATGCATTCAGCGACATCTTTGACTACATATTTAGCTAACTTCTTCACTTCATCTTTACCAGATTCCATCGCAAAGCTAAATGAAGAATATGGAAACATTTCACTATCATTTAAGGCATCACCTATTACGGCAATTTCATCTTTTGTATAGTGATATGTTTTTTGTAAATAATCAATGAATATACCTTTATTTGCTTTCTTGTTACCAAGTTCAATTGTTTTATCACTACTCATTGTCACAAAACAAGAATCTTTAACATAAGCTTTTATTTCTTCATAAGCAATACGTGCTTCTTTTTTATCTGTTTCTTTAAAGATAATAGAAAACTTGCCAATTTGACTTGTATCGTATTCATTTAGGTATGTAGAAAGAGGTACGTCTAATACTTCATCGATATGATAATTGTTCGCAATATCGAGATAATCTTTTACGATAGGATGACTAGGATTATCGAATGACCTTTTACAATCTAATGTAAGAATTTGAATATAATCAGTATCATATTTATCAGGTAAGAACTTCATAATATCTTTAACAATATTGACATCTAAATTGTAATTGACAGGAAGATTTCCGTTATCATAGATGCTTGCTCCATTGAATCCTGAACAAACTATATTTTTGAAGCTATGATCTTCCAATACTTTTTTTCCATAGGAATACATTCTTCCACTAGCCACAAAGAAGGAAATATCAGTATCTTGAATCTTTTTTAAAGCTTCTTCATTTCTATCGGATAATGTGAATATTGATTCTTTATGATCTTTAAACAAAGTTCCATCCATGTCACTAACGATTGCTTTAATCATATTTTTATCTCCGTCCATTTACCTTGTTTGAATCGAATGGACAAGAATACAAATCTAGAGAATTGATCACTTAATACACCAGTCCATATACCAACTAATCCTAAATCTAATATTCCTCCAGCAAGTCCCCAAGTTACAGCTGTACGAATAATTGTTACAGAGATTAATGAGGCCCATAAACAATATTTAAGGTCACCAGCTCCTCTTAAACATCCTGCAAAAATGATTTGAGAGATTTGGAATAATACAATAACCATGATAAATCTAGAAATTAATACACCCATATCAAGAATATTTGAATCCTTAAAGAATAATGAGAATATTTCTCTACCGAATATAAATAGGATAATTGCTAAGATAATGGAAATAACTAGTCCCATCTTTTGACAGATATTGCCGTATCGTTTAGCTTTTTCTGGATCTTTCTCACCTAAACTTCTACCAATTAAGGCAACAGCTGAAACTTGCATACCATCACCTAATGAGAAGGCTAGAGTTAACAAATTCATACCAACTTGGTGAGCCGCAAAAGCATCTGTACCAAGTCTAGCCGCAATGATAGAAGTGGTTAAGAAACCAACACGCATAGCGATATTTTCTAATAATAAATTAAAACTTAAAGAAACGATACTTCTAAATGCATCAAAGCTTGGTTTAATCTTTTCTTTAAAAATATAAGGTAGTGATAGGAAACAATCTTTTTTAGAAATAGAAAGTATACTCATGATACATGCGACAACTGTACCTAAAACAGTTGCAGAAGCAGCTCCAAACATTTCTAAACGAGGGAAACCTAGATTTCCACCAATTAATAAATAGTTAAATATGATATTAACTACACTAGAAGTAATATTTGTTGTCATCGCTATTCTAGTATTTCCACAACCTCTTTGAGCAGCGTTAATCACGAGTGATAATACATTAAATATCATACCTGCTTGAATGACTTTGAAATATGTTACTGCCGCAACATGTGTATCAGAATTAGAACCGCAAAGTTTAATGATTGCGTCTGCGTTCATTAATGTAATAGAAGAAATGATTAATGCAGAAATAACGATAAATGCGATAGCTGTAAAGAGTATTTCATTGGCATTTTTTCTATTCTTTTGACCAAATCTTCTAGCAGATAATGCATTTACGGCAATGTTACTTGAGAAAAATAATGCTAAGGCAATAAATTTGGGTTGTGTCGTTAAACCGACTGCCGCAACAGCATATGTACCAAGACTACTAACCATCATGGTATCAATCATACCTGCTAATGCGACAAAAAAACTTTCTAGTACGGCAGGCCAAGCCATACGAATTGCATCACGAATGAGCTCCTTCGAATCTTCTTTTTGTATTTTATCCATATGAAAATATTATAAAGGTATATCGATAATTTATGTAAGAAATTGCTTTGCTAGATTAATAAAGAATTAATATGACCTAACTGTTTTAGAAAAAGTATGCGATAATCAATATATGAAAACGGAAGAAGATTGTAAAACAATAGATATGCATTGTGATACGCTAATGAAAGCGTACTTTGATCATATAAATGATATTTTTGATGTACCTGAATATGATTTGGATATTAAAAGAATGATTTCTAGTGGAATGATGGCACAATTCTTTGCAATATTTGTACCATCTAAAAAACTATATGAAAGATTTAATCAACCATATATTAGTGATGATGAATATATCAATAAATGTATTGATATTTTTAATCATACAGTTGAGGTACATCAAGATGTAGTAGGTAGAGCTAGAAGTGCATCAGATATTGAACGAAACTATGCGAGTCATAAAGTAAGTGCTGTATTAACCATGGAAGATGGTGTTGCTGTACAAGGCGATTTAAATAAACTAGATTATTTTTACGAACAAGGTGTAAGAGCGTTAAGCTTAACTTGGAACTATGAAAATTGTTTTGGGTATCCAAATAGTAAAAATCCTGAAATTATGCAAAAAGGATTAAAAGATTTTGGCAAAGAAGCAGTTAAGCATATGCAAGATATAGGTATGTTAGTGGATGTAAGTCATTTATCAGATGGTGGATTCTTAGATGTATATAAGTTAAGTAAAGTACCATTTGTTGCGACACATTCTAATGCTAGATTTTATTGTAATCATACAAGAAATATGACAGATGATATGATACGTATGTTACATGAAAAAGGTGGTGTCATGGGAATTAATATATGCCCTGATTTTTTAGATGATACGCCAAATAATATCGACAGTAGAGTATCACGACTTTGCGATATGATTGAACATGAAAAAGAAGTCGCAAGTATAGATGTATGCGCAATTGGAACAGATATTGATGGTACAGAAGGTAACTTTGAAATGTCTGGGCCAACAGAATCTAATAAATTATTTGATGAATTAATACGTAGAGGATTTTCAACAAGTGATATTGAAAAGATTGCATATAAAAATATATTACGTGTGATGAATGAAGCAGGTTTATAAGGAGGATAATAGATGAAATACGACTTTACTTCAATTATGGATAGAAAAGGTAAAGATTCTATCGCTGTAGAACCAGGAGAAATGCTTGGTAAGTTCGAATTAGAAGAAGGCTTTGATGTTATACCAATGTGGGTAGCGGATATGAATTTTCCAACTGTACCTACAATTGTTGATGCATTAGTAAAACGTGCAAGTCATCCAGCATATGGCTATTTTAATAAAAGTGATGCTTATTTTAATGCGATTGTCAATTGGCATAAAGTAAGAAATGGTGTTACAGGTTTAACAAAAGAATGCATTGGATATGAAAATGGTGTACTAGGTGGTGTAGCTACTGCATTAAGTGTATTCTGTTCTAAAGGTGACTCTGTATTACTTCATTCTCCAACATATATTGGCTTCACTCATACTTTATCTAATGCTGGATACAACATTGTATTAAGCGATATGTATCTAGATGAAAATAATGTTTGGCGTATTAACTATGAAGATATGGAAAAGAAAATTGTAGAAAACCACATTCATGCGGCTATTTTCTGTTCTCCTCATAATCCAACAGGTAGAGTATGGGAAAAAGAAGAAATAGAAAAAGTAATGGATATCTATAAGAAACATAATGTATATGTTATTTCTGATGAAATCTGGTCTGATATCATTCTTGGTGATCATAAACATATTCCAACTCAATCTATTAGTGAAGATGCTAAAAATAGAACAGTTGCGTTATATGCACCTAGTAAAACATTTAATTTAGCAGGTTTAATTGGTTCTTATCATATCGTTTATAATGAATGGATTAGAGATAGAATGAATAAAGAAAGTTCTTTATGTCATTATAATTCTATGAATGTATTATCTATGCATGCTTTAATTGGTGGTTATACGACAGAAGGTGCAGAATGGGTAGATGAATTAAGACAAGTGTTAACAGAAAATGTTGAGTATGGATATAACTATATTTGTGAACATTTTAAAGGTGTTAAGCTTAGTAAACCGCAAGGAACATATATGTTATTTTTAGATTGCACAGATTGGTGTAAAGAACATAACAAAACAATAGATGATGTATTAGATACAGCACATCGCTATGGCGTATTATTCCAAGATGGTAGACCATTCCATGGTGAATATGGAATTCGTATCAATCTAGCATTACCTTTATCACGAGTTAAAGAAGCATTTGATCGTTTAGACAAATATGTTTTTAATGCGAAATAAACAATAAGAGTATCCTTTTGGATACTTTTTTCTTAATGGAGGACAAATGAAACCATATTATGTAATAGGACATAAAAATCCTGATAGTGATTGCATTGTTTCCGCAATTACATATGCAGAGTTAAAAAAACAATTAGGAATAAAAGCTAAGGCGTATGCTTTAGGTAAAGCAAATCGAGAAACACAATATTTATTAGAAAAGTATGGCTTTAGTCATCCTGAAATGATTCATACAGCGAAATGTACATTAGCTGAAATTGAAAAAGATGAAGCGATACTTGTTAAACCAGGTATTACCATGAAAAAAGCTTTTGATGCGGTTAGCTCAAGAAAAAACAAAGGCGTTTTTGTGGTTGATGATGATTCTAAACTTCTTGGTATTATCTCTATTTCTGACTTAACAAAATTGTGGACAGAAAGTGATGATACATTGAAAGAATATATGCGTAGAACAAAGCTATCAAATATTATCGATGTATTAGAAGCGAAAGTTTATCATAAAGAAAATGATTTTCATACAAGTGGTTTAATTCATATCATGCCATCAATGTCTGATACAAGAGAAGAATATAAAGATAGTATTGTGATATTAAGAAATAATCCGGATGTACAACGCTTTGCGATAGATAATGGTGCGAGTCTAATCATTATTTCTGGTGAAGATTGGGTAGATAATGTTACTTTAGAAAAAGCGAAAGAAAAGCATGTATCGATGATTCACACAAAACGTACAGTATTAGAATGTTCTAGACTTATCTATGAATCTATTTCTATCGATGAAGTAACAACACATGATGTAATTTCTTTTAAAGAAAGTGAAACGGTAGAAGAAGTTAGTGAAAGACTAGCGAAAACTAGATTTAGAACATATCCTGTACTAAATGAAAATGGACAAGTTATTGCAGCTATATCCCGTTATCATTTATTTCACTACGATAAAAAGAAATTTATTTTAGTCGATCATAATGAAGCGACACAAACAGTAAATGATATTGAATATGGAGAAATAGTAGAAATTGTGGATCATCACCGTATGGGTGGTATAGAAACAATGAATCCAATCAATATAATTGAAAAAGCAGTTGGTAGTACAAGTACCATTATTTATGGATTATATGTTCAAAATCATGTTGAAATTACAGAGCAAATTGCTGGTTTACTACTAGGTGGATTAATATCAGATACTTTATGCTTACGCTCTCCAACAACAACAGATGAAGATAAGAAAGTTGCGGAAGAACTAAGTAAAATTGCTAAGATATCTCCAACAGAATTACAACAAGAATTAATCAATGCGTCTGATTCTATTTTGAATAAAACAGATCTTGAACTCTTATATGATGATTTTAAAGAATTTAGAATTTCTAGTTCTAGAATCGCTATTGGACAAAGTCAATGTAAAAATTGGGAAGAGTATTTCAAAATTAAAGATCATTTCTTAAAATATTTGGAAGAAGCAGCGATTTCCCAACATTATGATTTGATTTTAATTATGTTTACTGATCCTGCAGGATCTGGTTCGTATCTTCTATATACAGGTAAAAAAGATTGGGCTGTAAGAGAAGGATTTGTGGATGTATTAAGTGAGGATGGATTTGCGAAAGGAATCGTATCTCGTAAGAAACAAGTTCTTCCAGTAATTATCGATACTTTGAATAAGTGATTATACATTTACATTTGATTGTAAAAGTAATGACATTGACTTAAAGTACAAAAACGGTAAGATATAAGTACCTTAAGGAGGTATTTAAAATGAGTGAATTTAATCGTTCAAGTTATTATGATTCAACAGCTGGCTCATTACAGCAATATATTACAAAAGTATTTACAAAGATGGGTATATCTTTAGGAATTACAGCATTAGTTGCTTTCTTAGGATATGAAAGCTTAATGAGTGGTGGCTTCATGTATAAGATGCTAGTAAATATGCCATTTATGATTTGGATTTTATTCTTTGCTCAACTTGGTGCATGTATTGCATTAAGTGCTGGCTTAACAAGATTTAGTCCAACAACAGTATCTGCTTTATTCTATGGATATGCTGTACTAACAGGTATTAACTTTAGTACATTGCCATTAGAATTTGGCTTATCTACAGTATTTACAGGATTCTTATTTGCGGCAGTTATGTTTGTAAGTTGTGCAGTAATTGGAGCTACTACAGATAAAGATTTAACAAAATTTAGTACAATATTCTTAGCTGGTTTAATTTCTATGGCATTAGCTAGTATCCTATCAATCTTTATTCCAGTATTAAGAAATAACTTGTTATTTAGTTATATTGGTGTAGCTTTATTCTTAGGAATTACAGCATATGATACGCAAAAGATTAAATCCTTCTATTATGGAACAAACGAAGGTGAAACAATTCGTGAAAATCTAGCAACATTTGCGGCATTCCAACTTTTCTTAGATTTCATTAATATCTTCTTATATGTATTAAGAATCTTAGGAAATAATAGAAATAATAAATAAATTTCTTGAGCATGTATATAAAAATACATGCTTTTTATATACAAAAAACAGTTATCAGAATTGAACTAATAACTGTCGTATATATATCTCATCACTTTAGGTTACAAAGCTTCAGGGATATCTAGCAAGAGGTGGGGACTCTACGCTAAATATCCTACTTTAGAAGCTTGCAACTATCTTGCGATAATTGCTAATTTTAAGACATTCATGCATGTCTTAAGTAGTATACCATCCTGTTTTTAAATTTCAATGAGAAATTTTATTAATTTTTTCACTATTTTTACTACTTTGAATTTTTGTGTATTTTGTAGTAGAGATGGATCTCCTTCTAATCCAGATAGAATGTAGTTAGAATGAATTCTATGATAAAATTTACTCTGTAATGATATAGAAAGAGAATTTATGAATAAAGATGAATTAGTAATAGCAGAAGCTTTAAATGGAATGGTTAGAGTAAGAGCTTGTAGGACAACGGATTTAGTAGAAACAGCTCGTACTTTACATAATAGTGCACCAACAAGCACAGCCGCATTAGGCAGAGTCATGACAATCAATGCAATTATGGCAAGTGATTTAAAAGATGATGATGCTAAGTGCTCCGTAACGATTAATGGGCATGGTCCAATCGGTACAATCATTTCTCAAGCAACACCTAATGGTAGAGTAAGAGGATTTGTTGGTGATTCAAATATCTATTTGTTAAATGAGAAAAATGGAAAATTAGATGTAGGTAAGGCGGTAGGTACAAATGGTTCACTAACGGTAACCAAGGATTTAGGTTTGAAAGAACCTTTTACAGGTGTTGTAACATTACAAACAGGTGAAATTGGGGATGATTTCGCATATTATTTTGCAATGAGTGAACAAATCCCATCACTTGTATCAGTTGGAGTACTTGTTGGATATGAATGCCATGTTCGTTCTGCTGGAGGTATTTTGATTCAAATGTTACCGAACGCTAGTGAAGAAGCATATGAATATGTTGAAAAACTCGCAAAAGAAATGAAGCCAGTATCGAAATATATTGATGATGGATTAACACCAGAAGAAATTATTCATACATTATTTAATGACGCAAATATCTTAGATAAAAAATCACTTGAATGGTATTGTGATTGTTCAAAAGAACATTTTATGCGTGCAATGGCATTAGTAAGCCAAAACGATATCGAAGAAATGATTCGAGAAGATCATGGTGCTCATGTAAAATGCCAATATTGTGAAAAAGAATATAACTTTAGTGAAGAAGATTTAAAAGAGGTTTTAAATAGACATGTCAACATGGAACATCGGAAAGATATGCATATCTAATCAAATCGTTGCGGCTCCTCTTGCGGGTATTTCTAATCCTGTATATCGAAAGATGTGTAGAGAATATGGTGCAGGACTAGTAGTAAGTGAAATGATTAGTGATAAAGCACTTCATTATGAAAATAAGAGAACACAAGATATGTGCCGTACAGTAGAAGGTGAACATCCTGTATCTTTACAATTATTTGGTGGTGATCCTGAAACGATGGCTGAAGCAAGTGCATATCTAACAGAACATACCGATTGTGATATTATCGATATCAATATGGGATGTCCTGTGACAAAAGTTTTAAAAGCTCATGCGGGATCATATTTATTACAAGATGAAGATTTAGCAGCTAGTATTGCTAAAGCTGTGGTAAATCATACAAATAGACCGGTTACTGCTAAAATTCGTGCAGGATATGACTTTAATCATATTAATTGTGCTTCTCTTGCTAAGAAATTAGAAAGTGCTGGTGTACAAGCGATTGCGATACACGGCAGAACAAAATCACAAATGTATGAAGGCAAAAGTAATAACGAATATATACGTATGGTAAAAGAAGCTGTATCGATTCCTGTTATTGGTAATGGTGATATTCGCACAGTAGAAGATGCGAAAAGAATGATAGAAGAAACAAAGTGTGATGCCATTATGATTGGTAGAGGCTTATTAGGTAAACCATTCTTTTTAAAAGAATTAGCGTGTGCCTTAAATGATGAACATTATATTGAACCAACCTATTTTGAAAGAATAGAATTAGCTAAGGCATATGCACAAGAACTTTGTGCATATGAAGGTGAATATGTTGGTATGAGAATGATGCGTTCTATGGCTAGTTGGTATATTGCAGGTATGCCATATTCTGCAGAATATAAGAATAAGTTATCTTATATTGAAACATATGCAGATATGGATAAGATACTAGAAGATTATAAAAAAGTACTTAAGGAGAACGAAGGATGAAAAAAGATATAGCACTATTTTTTGACATAGATGGAACTCTTAGAAATCCTAAGACAGGAAAGATATCTCAAGCAGTATTTGATGAAATATCAATTTGGCAAAAAGAAGGATATCCATGCTGTATTTCTACTGGTAGATGTATTGAAAATGCAATGCATCAAGGAATAGAAGTACATCATTGGGATGGTATCATTGGTACAAATGGTCAACAAGTTCAAGGACCAGATGGAAAAATGATCATTGATGGCTATATGAATGAAGAAATGATTGAAAAAGCAATTTCTACAGCGAAGAAATTAGGACAATCATTATATTTGATTGCCGGAAATGAGTGGATTCGTATAGGTGAAATCAATGATGACTTGTTACAAGCACAAGCTTTATTTGGTGGTACATTACCAGATGAAAAGCCTTGGAAAGATAAGAAAATTATTTATTTTATCGCTTTTGCTAGTGATATCCATGATTATGAAGAATATGAAAAAGTTGGCTTTAAGACTGCTCCAACATTCTATCATTATGCCGATGTTGTATTGCCAGGATATGATAAAGCAAAAGGGACAAAAACATATTTAGAACATGAAGGTATTCATAAGTATTATGCTTTTGGAGATTCAACAAATGATTTAGAAATGATTCAACAAGCAGATTTAGGTGTAGTAATGCAAAATGGTGATCCTACTATGTTTGAGTATGCAGATATTATTGCTCCATCAGTAGAAGAAGATGGAATAGTGAAAGTATTACAAGATTTACGCGCTAAGTGGTAAGGAGTCAATATGAAAATAACAAATTTAAGCCTATATATTTTAGATGTACCTTTAATTACACCATTTAAAACAGCTTTAAGAACAGTAGAATCAGTTTCAGATGTAATTGTTTGTTTAGAAACAGATAGTGGTGAAGTAGGGTATGGTGAAGCTCCACCTACTAAAGCAATTACTGGTGAAACGAAGGAAAGCATTATTGCGACTTTAGATGGTCCAATTCGTAAAGCTATTGTTGGACAAGAAGTTGATGATTTAAATCATATTTGTAGCTTGTTAGATCATTGCATTGAACATAATACTAGTGCTAAAGCTGCAGCAGATATTGCGATATATGATTTATATGGCAAATTGCATAAACAAAGTGTCGCAAAATTATTTGGTGCAAGTCGCGATGAAATTATTACTGATATTACTATTAGTGTAAATGAACCTGAAGAAATGGCAGAAGATGCAAAAAAAGCGATTGCTAGAGGATTTAAAACATTAAAAGTAAAAGTTGGCAGTAATCCAGAAAAAGATGTAGACCGTTTAATTGCAATACGTGAAGCTATTGGTAACGACTATACAATTCGTATTGATGCTAATCAAGCTTGGAAACCACTTGAAGCAATAGAATTATTAACAGATATGCAAAATCATAATATTGGGCTAGAACTAGTCGAGCAACCTGTTATTGCTAAAGATTTAGATGGCTTAAAATATGTCACAATGCATTCGCCAGTACCTGTTGTGGCAGATGAAGCAGTATTTTCACCAAATGATGCATACAATATTTTTAAAAATGATATTGCGAACATGTGTAACATTAAATTAATGAAATGTGGTGGCTTACATAATGCACTGAAAATTGCGGAATATGCTGAAGAATTCCATAAAGAATGTATGTTAGGCTGTATGCTAGAAGCGAAAGTATCCGTAAATGCTGCAGTACAACTTGCATGTGCTAAAAATGTTGTCACAAAAATTGATTTAGATGGACCGTTACTATGTAGTGAAGATCCTGTTGTTGGAGGTTGTATACTAGATGCACCTAAAATTAAACTTGGTGAAGGATATGGCTTAGGTGTGTCAGAAATTATTGGTTTAAAATCAATTGAATAACTTGTGAAGAAATAGTGTGAATAAAATTAATTCATACTATTTTTTGTATGTTTAAGCATTGTTATAAAAATGTAAGAATGTGAAAAGTTTTATTTCATTGACTTTGTAAATATTAAGATAGACAATTGATTTGCAAAATAGTAGGACTTCCAACTAATTGTAGGAGGGAAATATGGTAAATCAAAGTAATTATCTAATACAAGTATCGATTTTATTTAGAAATACACAAAAATATTTTGATAAAGTACTTGCTCAATATGATATAGGATCAGGACAATTGTTGTTTTTATTTAGTATTTATGAACATGAAGGAATAACCATGCAAGAAGTAACGCAAATTGGAGAACTAGATAAAGGGACAACAACGAAAAGTATTCAAAAACTAATCGAACAAGGATATGTACAAAGTCGTGTTGATGAAGTGGATCGAAGAGTAAAAAGATTATATACAACTGCTAAAGCGGCAGAAATTATGAATGCATTATATGAATATCGTAATGAATGCAGAAATAAATTATCTGAAAATATGGACTTTGATTTGTTTGAAGAAATGCTAACAAAAGCATGTGATAATTCTAGAAAATATTTAGTTCCTGAAGAAACATATGAAAAGATTAAAATTGGTGGATTACAGAAACTAACATTATTAGATTATCCTTCTAAGTTAGCTTCTACAGTATTTACAAGTGGTTGTAACTTTAAGTGTCCATTTTGTCATAATAAAGAACTAGTGTTTGTGCCTGAAAATTATTCCTTCTTAGATGCGGAAGATGTTATTACCTATTTAGAAAAACGAAAAAAGATATTAGATGGCATATGTATTACAGGGGGTGAGCCATTATTACAAGAAGGATTATTACCTTTTATCGAAAGAATAAAAGAAATGGGATACCTCGTAAAGTTAGATACAAATGGTAATGATCCTAAAAAATTAAAAGAAATTGTAAATAGTGGATTAATTGACTATGTGGCGATGGATGTGAAAAACAGTAAAGATAAATATTACGAAACTGTGGGTTTAAATAAACAAGTATTTGATATAAGTAAAATAGAAGAATCAGTTTCATTCTTATTAGAAGAACATGTCGATTATGAATTTAGGACAACAGTTGTAAAAGAGTTACATCAAAAAGAAGATTTATTGTCTATAGCAAGTTGGATTAGAGGTGCGAAACAATATTACTTACAACAATATATTTCAAGTGAAAATGTGATTGATCCAATTTGGACTAGTTATAACAAAGATGAAATGGAAGACTTATATAATTCTGTAAAAGAAATTATACCAACATGTAAATTACGTGGTGTAAAAGGAGAATAATGATGTACGAAGTAATTAAGAGAGATAATTCAGTAGCTAAATTTGATTTGAATAAAATAAAAAATGCGATAGAAAAAGCATTTGTGGCATGTAGTAGACAATATAATCAAGATATCATCGAAGTCTTAGCATTGCGTGTTACAAGTGATTTTGAGCCTAAGATAAAAGATAATTTAATAGGTGTAGAAGAAATACAGGATTCTGTTGAAAAAGTACTAAGTGAATCAGGCTATGCAGATGTATCGAAAGCATATATCATTTATCGTACACAACATGAAAAATTAAGAAATATTGCGACAACAACATTAGACTATAAAAAGCTAGTTGATAATTATTTGGAAGCTCTAGATTGGCGTGTAAAAGAAAATTCTACAGTCACTTATTCTGTTGGTGGATTAATTCTATCGAATAGTGGTGCTATCACTGCAAATTATTGGTTAAGTGAAGTATATGATAAAGAAATTGCGGATGCACATCGTAACGCGGAAATTCATATTCATGATTTAAGCATGTTAACAGGATATTGTGCTGGTTGGTCATTAAAACAACTTATACAAGAAGGATTAGGTGGAGTGACAGGTAAAATTACTTCTTCTCCAGCAAAGCATTTAAGTACATTATGTAATCAAATGGTTAACTTCTTAGGAATTATGCAAAATGAATGGGCTGGAGCACAAGCATTCTCTAGTTTTGATACTTACTTAGCACCATTTGTTAAAGCAGATAACTTATCTTATCAAGAAGTAAAACAATGCATACAATCCTTTATATATGGTGTGAATACACCTAGTAGATGGGGAACTCAAGCTCCTTTTACAAATATTACGTTAGATTGGACAGTTCCAAATGATTTAGCAAATTTACCGGCAATTGTTGGCGGAAAAGAAAAGCCTTTTAAATATTCTGATTGTAAAAAAGAAATGGATATGGTGAATAAAGCATTTATTGAGACAATGATTGAAGGAGATGCGGATGGTAGAGGATTCCAATATCCTATTCCTACATATTCTATAACGAAAGATTTTGATTGGAGTGAGACAGAAAACAATAAGTTATTATTTGAAATGACGGCTAAATATGGGACTCCTTATTTCTCAAATTATGTAAATAGTGATATGCAACCAAGTGATGTTCGTTCTATGTGTTGTCGTTTGCGTTTAGATTTAAGAGAACTTCGTAAAAAGAGTGGTGGATATTTTGGCTCTGGCGAAAGTACAGGATCAATCGGTGTAGTAACAATCAATATGCCTCATATTGCTTATTTAGCTAAAAATAAGGAAGATTTCTATGAACGTCTAGACCATATTATGGATGTTTCTGCTAGAAGCTTAAAAGTAAAAAGAAACGTTGTATCAAGTTTACTAGAAGCAGGACTTTATCCATATACAAAGAGATACTTAGGAACATTTAACAATCACTTTAGTACAATTGGACTTGTTGGTATGAATGAAGCTTGTTTAAATGCTAGTTGGATTAAGAAAGATTTAACGCATGAAGAAAGTCAAAACTTTACGGTTGAAGTACTAAATCATATGCGTGAAAGATTATCTGACTATCAAGAAAAATATGGTGATCTTTATAACTTAGAAGCTACACCAGCTGAAAGTACATCCTATCGTTTAGCAAAACATGATAAAGAAAATTATCCTGATATCATTACAGCAAACGAAAATGGCACGCCATATTATACGAATTCATCTCATTTGCCTGTAGGTTACACAGATGACTTGTTTACAGCATTAGATATTGAAGATCCCTTCCAAGTTTTATATACATCTGGAACAGTATTCCATGCATTCCTTGGTGAAAGATTATCTGATTGGCAAAATGCAGCTTTATTAGTAAGGAAAATAAGTGACAATTATAAACTTCCATATTA
>CAVAZS010000010.1:0-31899 GCA_963593385.1 Lachnospiraceae bacterium
ACAAGTGGTCAAGCTGAAAGAATTGGTCAAAAAATGGGAGCATTTACAATTAAAGTAAATGGTGAAAAGAAAGTTAAGGAAGTAGAAATTCCAGATCACGCTAAAGCAGTTAAATTATTATTAGATGCTTTATTAGAATACAATATCGTTAATAGCCTTGACGAAATTGAAGGTGCTGGTCACCGTATTGTGCAAGGTGGTGCATACTATGATCAATCAGTTGTTGTAGATGATGATGTTGTTAGCAAAGTAGAAGAATTATCTGAACTTGCTCCATTACATAATCCAGCACATTTAGTTTGCTATAAAGCATTTAAGAATGCTTTACCAAAGATTGGACATGTATTTGTATTCGATACAGCATTCCATCAAACAATGACTGCTGAATCATATTTATTCCCAGTACCATATGATTGGTATACACAATATAAGATTCGTCGTTATGGTGCTCATGGAACTAGCCATATGTATGTTAATAGACGTACTGCTGAATTAATGGGTGAAGATGTAAACAAATTAAATATGATTACATGTCACTTAGGTAATGGTGCTTCTATTACAGCTATCAAAAATGGTAAATGTGTAAATACATCAATGGGTTTAACACCATTAGGTGGAATTATGATGGGTACTCGTTCAGGTGATATCGATCCTACTGTTGTATTCTATATGATGAAAAAATTAGAATGTACACCTGATGAAATGGATACATTCTTAAATAAGAGATCTGGTATGTTAGGTGTATCTGGAATTAGTTCTGATGCCCGTGATATCCAAGCAGCTGTAGAAAAGGGTGATGAAAGAGCTCAACTAACTGTTGATTTATATACAAATAGAGTAATCAATGTAGTTGGTGGTTATTACATGCAATTAGGTCATGTTGATGCTATCGCTTTCACAGCTGGTTTAGGTGAAAATGATACACATACAAGAGAAAGAGTATTAAAGGCATTAGAAGAAGCTATGGGCTTAAGCATTGATTATGAATTAAATAGTACAATTCATGGTAAAGAATGCTTAATTTCTAAACCTGATTCTAAGATTAAAGTATATGTAGTTCCAACAAATGAGGAACTAGTAATTGCTAGAGATACTTGCCGTTTATTAGGCCTATAATATGGATTTCAATCTATTATTACAAGAAATAGAAAAATTCGATAGTATTGTTATTTATCGTCATGAAAATCCTGATGTAGATGCATGTGGTTCACAATTTGGCTTAAAATCTTGGTTAGAAGATAATTATCCAAATAAAAAAATATATGCATTTGGTGAAGAAGAATGTAATCAAAGACCATTTCCTACTAATGATATTGAAACAGAAGATATTGTTGAAGAAAGTTTAGCGATTATATTAGATACAGCAAATACTGCCAGACTTGATGGTAAATATTATCAAAAAGCTAAATATCTAATTAAGATTGATCATCATCCTAATATTGAACCTTATGGTGATTTGATGTTTGTAGATTCTAAATATGCGGCTGCTTGTGAAATCTTAACAGAATGCTTTAGTTCATTTGAAAATAAAGTTATTTCTCATATGACAGCTGAATATTTATATTCTGGTTTATTAACAGATACATTATGTTTTAGAACATCGAATACTACGGCAAATACGCTTAGAATGGCTTCAATTTTAACAACTTATGACATTCAAATAGCAGAGTTAAATCGAATATTATTTGACCAAAAACTAGATGAATTTAAGTTTGGAACATATATAAGAGAAAATGTTCAGATTATTCAAAATCAAATTGCATATTTAATTATTTCTCACGAAGTATTAAATCAATATGGAATTGAATCTAGTAAGGCTAGGGCAATGATTGATGAATTAGGTCACGTAAAAGAGTTCAAAGTTTGGATTATATTTACAGAAGAAGTTCATGATGATGGAACAATTGATTACAGTGCTTCGCTAAGATCTAAAACGATTGCTGTAAATGATGTTGCTCAAAAGTATGGCGGGGGCGGACACCTAAATGCATCAGGAGTAAAGAAGCTAACATATTTGCAAATTAATGAGATTTTAGACATATTTACAAATCGATTATAATTCGTTAAATTTATTGAAAGTCAAGTATTGATTCTCATAAATTCATGCGTTAATATGTTGACACATGGAGGAATAATAAAGATGAATAAAAAAGAATTAGCAGAAGTTATTGCTGAAAAGTTTGATTTAACAAAAGGAAAATCAGGGGAAATTGTAGATACACTTTTTGAATCCATTACAGATGCTTTAGCTGATGGAAAAAAAGTTGAAATTAACGGATTTGGTAAATTTGAAGTAAAAACTCGTGCTCCTCGTACAGGTATTAATCCTCAAACTAAAGAAGTTATCGATATTCCAGCAACAAAAACGCCTGGTTTCAAAGCTTCTAAGAGTCTAAAAGAACGCGTTAGATAGCATTAAAATGAAGATATTCGATAAAATGAATATCTTCTTTATTTTTAATTGAAAGGAAAAATCTTTAATGAAAAATTTAGCATTAGTAGAATTACATTGTCACCTAGATGGATCTTTATATTTACCTTGGGCTTATGAAACAGCCAAAAAAGAACATTTAATTGATCAAACCTGGTCATTTGAAGACTATTACTATGAATTTTATAAAATAGAACGAGTTACTTCTTCAGCAGAAGCAATTGCTTGTTTTGATTTTCCTTTACTTGTTTTACAAACTAAAGAAAACATTACATCAGCAGTATATGAACTAGGATCTAGACTTGCTAAACAGGGCTTAATTTACGCTGAAATTCGTTTTGGAACGCAATTACATACTAGAGGTGGATTAACCCAAGACGAAGTCATGGAAGCCGCTTGTAAAGGCGTAGAAATGGCAAATAAAGATAATCCTACAATTACAGTTGGACTAATCAATTGCTTAATGCATGCAATGCCTGATGCTAACGCAAATATGAAAGAAAATTTAGAAGCTATTGAAGTAGCTAAAAAATATTTTGGTAAAGGATGTGTAGGCCTAGATTTAGCAGGTTACGAAAATACTGGAGATTTTATGCTATATAAACCTTTATTTGATAAAGCAAGAGAATATCATATCCCATATACAATTCATGCGGCAGAAATGGGTGAAGGAAAACATGTTATTGATGCAATTAATATGGGAGCATATAGAATTGGTCATGGCGTAAATTGTATACAAAATGATGCATGGTTAAATGAAGTCGTAGATAAACAGATTCCATTAGAAGTTTGTTTATCTTCAAATTGTGGTAAAGAAAGAAATTATGCTGCTCATCCAATTAGAAAATTAGTAGATGCAGGAGCTAAAGTGACAATTAACTGTGATAATATGTCTTATTCAAGAACCACATTATTAAATGAATATAGACAGCTACAAGCAATTGGATTTAGTGATGATGAATTATATAAGTGTACACATAATGCAATTGAAGCAGCATTCTGTAATCAAAGCACAAAAGAAGAATTATTCAAGAAATTAGATGAAAATTATAAATAATAGTTGCATTATTAAAATAAAAGTGTAATATTATTTCATAAAATTAAAGACAAGAGGTAGCGGTGCAAAAGAGTAGCTGATGGAGTTGGCAAACAAAGAAATCAGTGAAAGGTAAACATCGCCGAACGAATAAGATTGGCAAATGTTATTCGTGGGGTTATAAGGAATACTTATAACACTCCTTCGTAAAGAAGAGGCGCTTAGTTGAAATAAGTTTTAACATATGACGCCTCGCCAAAGGCGTTTTTAATTTTAAGAAGGCGAGGAAAAATATATGAAGAATTTAATGAGTAAGGTAGTGGTAATGTTAATGGCATTTACAATGACATTAGCAGGATGCTCGAGTGGTAGTGATAGTACTGCTAGTTCTACAAGTGATGCGTCAAGTACAAGTGATTCAACTACAACAGTATCAAGTGGCGTAGAAGATGGAGTATTAACGATTGCAATGGAATGTGCATATGCTCCATATAACTGGACACAAACAGATGATAGTAATGGTGCTGTACCTATTAAGGATACAAGTGACTACGCTAATGGATATGACATTATGATTGCTAAAAAGATTTGTGAAGCAAATGGATGGGAATTAGAAGTAGTTAGAAGTGATTGGGATTCACTCGTACCAAGTGTTCAAACAGGGGTTATTGATGCAGCTATTGCTGGACAATCTATGACTGCTGAAAGAAGTGAACAAGTTGATTTTGCTGGTCCATATTACTATGCTTCTTTTGCGATTCTAGTTAAAGCAGATTCAGATTTAGCTAATGCAACAAGTATTCATGATTTTGCTGGATATTCTGGAACAGCTCAATCCGCAACAATTTGGTATTCCGAATGCTTACCTCAAATGGATGGTGCAACAATTGAAACAGCAAGTGAAAGTGCACCTGCTATGATTATGGCTGTAGAAAGTGGAACTGTTGACTTTGTTGTTACAGATTTACCAACTGCTACTGGTGCTACAGTTGCTTATCCTGATTTAAAGGTATTAGATTTTACAGGTACTGATGGTGATTTTGAATTTAGTGATGAAGTTAGAGCAGAAAATGTAAATATCGGTATTTCAGTAAGAAAAGGAAATACAGAATTAAAGGACGCAATCAATTCCGTATTAAGTACAATGACAGCAGATGACTTCAATGCATTAATGGATGAAGCTATTGCTATTCAACCTTTAGGAGAATAATTGTGTTACTTGATGATATTGCTAAGGCATGGTCTAAATACAGTAGTTCTTATTTAGCAGGAGTTAAAAATACTTTAATTTTAGCTTTTGTTGGAACAATCTTAGGTTGTTTAATTGGATTCTTATGTGGAATCTTACAAACAATTCCTATCCAAAAAAATGACAATGCTGTAAAGAAATTCTTCTTAAATTTATTAAGAGTCATTATCCGTGTATATGTTGAATTATTTAGAGGAACACCAATGGTTCTTCAAGCAGTATTTTTCTATTATGGGTTACCATATATTACTAATAGTGCGATGAAATGGAGCAGTGTTTGGGCTTGTGCAATTTTAGTTGTATCTATTAATACAGGTGCATATATGGCTGAAACTGTTAGAGGTGGTATTTTATCTATTGATAAAGGACAAACAGAAGGAGCTAAGGCAATTGGTATGAATCATTGGCAAACGATGATTTATGTTATCCTTCCTCAAGTATTAAAGAACATCTTACCTCAAATTGGTAATAACTATATTATTAATGTAAAAGATACTTCTGTAATGTTTATTATTTCATTTTCTGAATTTTTTGCGGCTCATCGAGCTGTTACAGGCGCTACATATATGTACTTTCCTAGTGCAGTCATAGAAATGATTGGATATTTATGTATGACATTAACAGCTTCATTTATATTACGTGTTTGGGAAAAGAAATTAGCAGGTAGTAATTCATATACATTAGCTACAGTAGATCAATTAGCACCTACTGCAGGAATATTAAATTCTCCTTTAAAAGGTAGTAATTTTGATGAACATCATAAAGAAGGAGGGTCTAATGCAACAGCTAGTTATTGAGATACAACATTTATCTAAATTATTTGGTGCAAATGTCGTATTAAAAGATATAAATTTTAAAGTAAATAAAGGGGATGTTACTTGTATTATTGGTGCTTCAGGTAGTGGTAAAAGTACCATGCTAAGATGCATTAATTTACTTGAAACACCAACTTCAGGTGATATTCTTTACCATAATACTTCAATATTACAAAAAGGATTTAAACAAGATGAATATAGAACTCATGTAGGAATGTGTTTTCAATCCTTTAATTTATTTAATAATATGACAGTACTTGAAAATTGCATGATTGGTCAAATTAAAGTACTAAAAAAATCTAAGGAAGAAGCCAAGTTAAACGCATTAAAATATCTACAAAAAGTTGGTATGGCTGCATATATCAATGCTAGACCTGATCAAATTTCTGGTGGTCAAAAGCAAAGAGTAGCTATTGCTAGAGCGTTAGCGATGGAACCAGAATTATTGTTATTTGATGAACCAACTAGTGCATTAGATCCAGAAATGGTTGGAGAAGTATTAAACGTTATGCAAACGTTGGCAAAAGAAGGAATGACAATGATTGTTGTTACTCATGAAATGGGATTTGCTAAACAAGTATCTAATCGAGTTATCTTTATGGAAAATGGATTGATTGCTGAAGAAGGAACACCAGCACAAATATTTGAAAATCCTACAAATATACGTACAAAAGAATTTTTATCTAAAGTATTAAATAAATAGATTATCGAAAGATAATCTATTTATTTATATAATCATTATAATATAGAACTTCGCATAATGTATGTTATGCAATTTTTATATGTGTTTTATTATGCCTTTGATAAATATGTTTTTAGATATTTATATCCAGTTTTACCAATACTGAATGATGTTCTACTTAATCGAAATATAATATACCAAGTTGGTAACGCTATATGATAAATAAATATGATTAGACGAAAAATAAACCATCTCGTAAAACAAAATAATAGATGTGGTGATTCTTTTATTAATGTATCTTTTATGCCTCGAATATCTATGTTTTTCATCAAATCATCCCTTTTAACTTAAATATATTAGCGATAATTTGACTTGTGGTCAATGTATAGAATTTAGACAATTAAACTTAAATGTAAAACGCTTATATTAGAATTTATCCTTTATAAGCGTTTTATAATCAATTTATTTTAAGTATTCCATTAAAGATGTTCCCCATACTGGAGCTTCTACTTCAAAGTTATCTGCAATAGTTGCACCAATATCAGAGAAAGTATCACTAGTTCTTAATAAACCACTTCCAGTAAATGAAGGACTGTATAAGAATAATGGAACCATTTCTCTAGTATGATCTGTGCCAGTCCAAGTTGGATCATTGCCATGATCTGCTGTAATCATTACTAAGTCATTTTCTTTTAATAATGGAAGTAATTGACCAAGTTTTTCATCAAATCTTTCTAGTTCTTCAGCATATCCTTTTGGATTACGTCTATGACCCCATTTAGCATCAAAGTCAACTAAATTTACGAAACATAAACCATTAAATTCTTTATTTGCACAATCTATAGTTTGTTCCATTCCATGTACACTTGATTCAGAATGATATGCTTCAGTAATTCCTTCGCCAACAAATATATCATTAATCTTACCAATAGAAATTACATCGTATTTAGCATCTTTTAAGCTATTTAATACTGTTTTGCCTGTAGGCTTTAAAGCTAAATCATGACGATTTGCTGTACGGACAAAGTTGCCAGCTGTTTTACCAGTAAATGGACGAGCAATGACTCTGCCCACCTTCCATTCAGGTTTCATTGTGATTTCTCTAGCAATTTCACAACATCTATATAGTTCATCTAATCCAAATGTTTCTTCACTTGCTGCAATTTGTAATACTGAATCAGCTGATGTATAAACAATCATATCCCCTGTCGCAATATGATGTTCCCCTAATTCATCAAGAATTACAGTTCCACTAGCAGCTTTATTTCCGACAACTTTATGTCCTGTTTTTTGTTCTAATTCATCAATTAATTCTTTTGGAAAACCATGATCAGTAAAAGTAATGAATGGTTCTTCAATATATAAGCCCATCATTTCCCAATGTCCTGTCATAGTATCCTTAGAATTACTATGTTCACGCATTTTTAAATAGTAACCACTTGGATTATCTACTGCTGGTAGTTGTTTAATTTTCTTTAGATTAAAAGCACCCAGTTTTTGTAAATTAGGCAGTTTTAATGTTTCTACTGAGTCAGCGATATGACCCATTGTGTCTGCACCTTCATCGCCATATTTAGCAGCATCTGGCATACTACCATAGCCCCATGAATCGACTACGATAGTAAAAATACGATTAAATTTTTTACTCATTTTAATTTTTCTCCTTTTTCACCTGGGTGAAATTTAGCGTAACTCTCAAATAATTGCTTATTTTGTACGTGCGTATAAATTTCAGTAGTTTGAATATCACTATGCCCTAACATTTCTTGTATACTTCTTAAGTCTGCTCCATTTTGTAATAAATGAGTAGCATAGCTATGACGCAATTTATGAGGTGTTATTTCTTTTTGAATCCCAAGTTCTTTACATTTAGATTTTAACATAAGTTCGATTGATTGGCTTGTAACTTTATGCCCTAATCGATTAATAAAAAATAAATTTGTTTTTTGTTTTAAATATATAGGTCTTAACAAGTCTCGATATTTTTTTTCTAATGGAATTGATCCTTTAGGAATAGGTACAATTCTCTCTTTATCCCCTTTTCCTAATACCCTTAAACTTCCTATATCTAAGTCAACCCGATTTGTCGTTAGTGAACAAACTTCAGATATTCTTAAACCACAACTATAAATTAACTCTAATATACTATGATGCAATAAATCTTCATTATCATCGTCATTAAAACTATTCATTAATAAATTGATTTCTTCAACTGTACAAAATACAGGAAGTTTTTTAGGTCCTTTAGATACTTCTAAATTTATCGTAGGATCTTCTTCATTATAATAAAATGCCAAGAAATGGTGATATGAACGAATAGAAGCAGATATCCGATAAATTGACGTAGCTTTATGTGTTAGTTTTAAACTAGCAATAAAGTCATCTAGAATGTGCATTGTAATTTCTTTAGTATCATGAATTGATATAGAATCTAAATAATCAAAATAAATCATTAAATCACTACAATACGAATCGATTGTATGTTTTGATAAACCTTCATTAATCGTAATTTCTGTTTTATATTGTGTGAAAGAATCTTTGATATTCATTGGTCTTTACCTTTTGCTAATTCACTTGCTAATACTAATTGATTACCACCTAAATTATGATTTAATTCATGTAATAATGCATTTAAACTGATATCATTACTTTGATCAAATATAGATATTTGTTCACTTTCATTTATTTCTTTAAAATCAGATAAAGCTATACCTAATAATCGTATAGGATCATTATTCCAATTTGAATCAAATAAATCTATTGCTTTTACAAATATATCATCACTTTTATAAATAGGACGATCTAATTGAATTGATCGATTAACATTATGAAAATCAGCATATTTAATTCTTATAGATAAAGAATATCCATATTTATGTTCATTTTTTAAACGATTAGAAAGCCTTCTAGATAACGTTCTAATTAACCCTCTTAACTCTTCATAGTCAGTTATATCTTCATCAAATGTTTCACTGATTCCCATTGATTTAGAGTCATATTCTTTAATGATTTCACGATAATCATGACCATATGCTCTTTCAATCATCAAATCTGTATTTTTACCAAATATTGATTTTAATTCTTCTTTATCTTCATATTTGGCTAAATCACCAATTGTTTTGATCCCTAAATCTAATAAATAAGGTACTGTTTTATTGCCTACACCACGCATATCTCCTATTGGTAAAGGCCATAATTTACTTTCAACTTCCCTTATTCTTAAAATAGTTATTCCCATTGGTTTTTTATAATCACTTGCCATTTTTGCTAAAAACATATTTGGCCCAATACCAATAGAACATGGAAGTTTTAGTTCTGTTAATATTTTTCTTTGTATTTCAAATGCTAAATCTAGAGGTTTCTCATATTTTTTTATTACATCAGTCATGTCAGCATAGCATTCATCTATAGAAGCTTGTTCAATTTCTGAAGTATAACTTTTTATGATATTCATAAAATCATTAGATAATTCAGAATACCATTTATAGTGAGGTTCGCAAATGATTAAGTCTTTACATAAACTAATAGCTTCAGATAAAGGCATTGCAGAATGAACACCATATTTTCTAGCTTCATAACTTGCAGTAGAAATAACACTTCTTCTTGTATTACCTGAAACAGCAATTGGTTTACCTTTTAATTCAGGATTTAATAAAATTTCAGCATTAGCAAAGAAAGCATTTAAATCGATATGAAAATATACATGTGCCATATTAAATCTTACTTCTATTTAATAATTCTTCTGCAGCATGTACGGATAAATCAGACACAGTTCCTGAAGAAATTAAAGCTAGTTGTTCTATTGTTTCTGTTCGATTTAATTTCATAACAGAAGTAATTGTAGAATCTTGAAGTGTGTTCTTTTTTACTAAATAGTGATTATTTGCATATGCTGCTACAGGAGCTAAATGCGTTACAGTAAATACTTGGCAATCATTAGATAAAACAAGCATTTTTTTGCCTATAGCACTCGCTACTGCACCACTTACACCAGTATCAATTTCATCAAATATAATTGTTTGAATTCCTTGTAATTTAGTAAATATAACTTTTAAACCAAGCATTAATCGAGATAATTCACCACCACTAGCAGTTTTACTTAATGGTTTTAAATCTTCTCCTTTATTCATGCTAATGAGAAATTCTACTTGATCAATTCCATTAATATTAGCCTTAGTTTCTTTTATTTGTGTAAAGAATTTAGCATTAGGAAGAGATAAATCTTTTAAATGAGAAATAATTTCTTTATCTAATTTTTCTTTTCCTTTACCCCTTACTTCAGATAACTTCTTTGCTTGTGTTAAGAAATTTTTGTAAGCTACATCTATCTTGTAATCAAGATTATTTAAGAATTCTGTACGGTTTGCATACATTGAAATTTGTTTTTCTAATTCTTCTTTTTTGTTTAATATATCTTGAATAGAATGACCGTATTTATGCTTTAATTTTTGAATAATAAATAAGCGTTCTTCTACCTCGTTTATTTCTTCTTCACTGATATCAATATTTGAATAAAAGTTTTTTAAGCTAGATATGGAATCACTTAAGTTGTAATAAGAATCGTTAATATGTTCTTTAATTGAATCTAGTTCAGAATTTTCATCTATAGATTGAATCTTTTTATTTAATTCGTAAAATTCACCATCAATAGAATCATATAAAGAAATAATTTCATTAAATTTACTATATGAATTCTTTAGTGTATGAAATAGTTTTTCTTTTTGTTCTAATTCTTCATCTTCTCCAATTTGAAGATTTGCGTCATTAATTTCTTTTAATTGATATTCAAAATACTCTAAATCATTTTCATTATATGTTTCTTGTAAAGCTTTTTCCTTTTCATCACACAATGATTTATAGATTTGATATAAATTTGTTACAGAATCTTTTAATTCTGTAACATTTAAATATTCATCTAGTAAATGTATATGTTCATTTACATTTAGTAAATATGCATTATCACGTTGACCATGAATATCAATTTCATCTCTTAATACATCTTTTAACAAAGATAAAGAAACAATTCGATGATCTATTCGTGCAACACTTTTACTATTTATAGATAATTCTCTAGTAAAAGTAACATCTTCATCAGTATTAAATCCAGCTTCTTGTAGTACTTTTAAAGCATGTTTATCGGAAGATAAATCAAAAGTACCTTCAATGATTGCTTTATCTTTTCCTTTGCTCACATAAGAGGAACTACCCCTATCAGCACATAATAGACTAATAGCATCAATCAAAATAGATTTACCCGCACCAGTTTCACCTATAAAAGCACTAAATCCTTTTTCAAAATCAAGACTTAGTTTATCAATTAATATAAAGTTTTCGATATATAAATGTTTAATCATAAGTTTTTATTAACGCTAATACTTTATCAAATAGGGTGTTCAAATCAATATGTTCTTGTTCACGTAATAATTTTATAGAACCTTGATTTACATAGTTATCTTTAATACCAATACGAGTAATATTTACGCTTAGTTTTTTATCATTGTAATATTCTAAAATTCCAGAACCAAGTCCACCCGTAAGCATATCTGTTTCATAGATAACAAGAGGAATATTTCTAGTAGCTAACTCATCTAATAATTCTGTATCAAAAGGCTTTAGAAAACGACAATTTACTACTGTAACTGGTAATTCATTATTTGTTACTTTTGAAATAATCTTATCTACATCTGGTCCATAGCTTAAAATAGCTACTTTATTAGATGAATTATCACAATATGTAGTCCACTTACCAATAGGAATAAAATTCATTGCATCTTTGCTTTCTTTTGTATCCCCTCTTGGATAGCGAATCGCAAATGGATGATCTTGAGAAAAAGCAGTATAGAATAAATCTCTAGCTTCTTTTGCGTCTTTTGGCTCTGCGAGAATCATATGTGGTAGTGGTCTTAATAAACCTATATCAAATACACCATGATGTGTATCTCCATCTTCACCAACAAGTCCTGATCGATCTATACCAAATACTACAGGTAAATCCATACGACATACATCATGATTAATTTGATCATATGCTCTTTGCATAAATGAACTATATATGGATAAAAATGGTCTAGAACCACTAATAGCTAGTCCTGCCGAGAAAGTAACCGCATGTTCTTCAGCAATACCACAATCAAAACTTCTTTCAGGATATTTAGAAAAGAAATTTTCTAATTTACTACCATTAATCATCGCTGGCGTTAAACAAACTATTTTTTTATTTGTTGCCGCAAGTTCTACTACAGCTTCTGAAGCTACTTTCGACCAACTCATATAACCTGCAGCTGTTTCTTTAATCTGCTTTCCTGTTTCAATATTAAATGGTCCTACTCCATGCCAAGTTCCTTCTCTATCCTTTTCACATGGCAAATATCCTTTTCCTTTTTTAGTGATAACATGAACTACTACTGGGCCTTCATGTTCTTTTGCGACATTTAATATTTGAATTAAATCAGAAATGTTATGTCCATCTACTGGCCCCATATATTCGAGGTTAAATTCCCCAAATATACCACTATCTACAACAGATTCTTTTACAGAATCTTTCATATATTTCATACCTTCTAAAACATGTTTACCAACATCATTTTTATTTAATATCGTTTTCATGTTCTTTTTAAGGTCGTTATAACCTTTTCCCGAACGAAGTTTAGAAAAGCTTTTTGTTAAAGCACCAACATTTTTAGAAATAGACATATTATTGTCATTAAAAATAATAATCATATTTCTTTTTTCACTACCGATGCTATTAAGTGCTTCTAAAGCCATTCCTGATCCTAGAGCTCCATCTCCAATTACAGGAACGATATGATAATTTTCATGTTTTAAATCACGACTTACAGCCATTCCTAAAGCCGCACTTAAAGTAGTAGAACTATGTCCTGCTTCCCATACATCATGAATACTTTCACTTCTTTTTTCAAAACCACTTAAGCCACGATATTGTCTTAACTTAGGAAAATCTTTTGCTCTACCAGTTAAAATTTTATGGGTATAAGATTGATGCCCAACATCAAAAAAGATTTTATCTATAGGTGAATTAAATACATAATGTAAAGCGATTGTTAACTCAACTACACCTAAATTACTTGCTAAATGCCCACCAGTCTTCGAAATACTTTGAATTAAAAATAATCGTATATCATCTGCTAATTCATTTAATTCTGAAATAGATAACTCTTTAAGAAATGAAGGATCTTGAATATCATTAAGATTCATTCCTTGCCTCCTACTTTAATCTTGTTTTCACTCCATTTAGTAGATTTGTTAATTCATAATTATCAAAATCTTCTATACTACTAATCATTCTATCACAATCTAAATATAATTCATTCATTAGATTTTCTGCTTCTTGTTCTCCAAGTAATGTAACTGCTGTCACTTTATGATTACGCTCATCAGAATTACTTTTTCCTAAAGCTTCACTATCCATTCTTACATCTAATAAATCATCTTGAATTTGAAAAGCTATTCCTATTTTTATTCCAATCTCATTCCATAGATTAAGTATAGAATCATCTATTTTATTAGAGGCAATAGAACCTAACATTAATGCAGCAGAAAATAAGCATCCTGTTTTATATTTATAAATATCTTGAAGTAAATTAAAATCTACTTCTTCATTTTCATGCATATCTAATGTTTGGCCTAAAACCATTCCACTACTACCAGCATTTGTAGCTAAAACTTTTACAGCTAAATCATTATGATTTAGTTTAGCAGAACTTAATACTTCAAAAGCATATGTTAATAGTCCATCTCCAGCTAATATTGCTGTAGCTTCATCAAATTGTTTGTGACAAGTTGGTTTTCCTCTTCTTAGGTCATCATTATCCATTGCAGGTAAATCATCATGAATTAATGAATATGTATGTAGCATTTCTAAAGCAGAAGCATAATCATAGCCTATTTCTTCATTTAAGCCATAGCCTTTAATCACAGAAAATACCATTTTAGGGCGTAATCTTTTACCACCAGCCATTAATGAATAACGCATAGCTTCTCTAGTCATACTAGGTTTTAATAAATCAATTTTGTTGTTTAAATAATTTTCGAAATTAGTCATGATTTTCACTTTCTTTCTGAATTTGCTCAATTCTTAATTCAAAATTTTTTAATTTATTTTCACAATTTTTAACTAATGTTAAACCTTCTTCAAATAAATCAATTGTTTTATCTAAAGATTCTTCATTTTGTTCTAATGTAGAAACAATTGTTTCTAGTCTTTTCATTGATTCTTCAAATGTTAATTCTTTTTTAGCCATGATTCTTCTCCTTAATGATATCTGTTGCTTGAGTAATAACCTTACCATCTTGTAAAGTGATTGTAAGAGTATCCCCTATACATATATTATTCGCAGATTTTATGGAATTCCCCTCTTTATTTTCAATAATTGCATATCCTCTTGTCAAAGATTTAAGTGGAGAATAAGCATCTAATAGTTTTGCGTATTGAATTAATTGATTTTTATTTTGATTAGAAATAAGTTTTATTGCGGAATTTAAATGCTCATTATTTGCGTTTAAACTTGTTTTAAGCGTTGAAGTCATTTCTAATACTCGTCGTGTCATAAGACTAGAATATTGATCTAATTCATGATGCAATTCTTTACTATGCAATTTAATCGATTGATTCAGAGTACGATTTAAATTTTCTAGATAAATTTCTTTTTCACTATATAATCTTTGCGGTGAAGTAAATACATAAGAATTTTTATAATCATTTAGTTCATCGTTCAAAAGTATATTTTTACGATAAATCGCTTTAGTAATACGATCATAAATGATATTTAGATTTTTCAATACATCTTTTTGATCTGGAGCACATCTTTCAGCTGCACCAGTTGGAGTTGGTGCTCTTAAATCCGCAACATAATCACTTATCGTAAAATTAATTTCATGCCCTATTCCTGTAATGATAGGTGTATTCAAAGTATAAATAACTCTAGCTAATTGTTCATCATTAAAAGACCATAAATCTTCAATTGATCCACCACCTCTTACAAGAAGGATAACATCATAATTGCATGCATCAGCTTTTTGTAGTGCATCAATCACTTGTGAAGCACTATCCTTACCTTGTACTAATGCATTAAATTCATGAATCTTAGCAATTGGCCATCTACGGTTTAAAGTTGTTAAAACATCACTTCTTGCGGCTGTATTTGCACCAGTAACTAAAGCGATGTCCATAGGATATTTTGGTATTATTTTTTTATGATTATCATCAAAAAGACCTTCGTCAAAAAGCTTCTTTTTTAATCGTTCATATTCTAAATATAAGTCACCAATTGTATCAGATTTCATGGCATATACTAAAAGCTGTATATCACCTCTTTGTTCATATACAGATACATCAGCTTGAATAATAACTTTATCGCCATCTTTTGGTGAAAAATTAACTTTTTTATTATAAGAAGAAAACATAACACATCGTATCAAACTATTTTCATCTTTTAAGCTAAAATACCAATGGCCAGAACGATAACTACTAAAATTACTTATCTCTCCTTCAACTAGTACTTTTTGAATCAAGTTATCTGATTCTAATTTACTTTTTAAATAATGTACTAAAGTTGAAACAGAGATAACTCTTTGACTCATACGCGATCTAATACTCCATTAATTAATTTATATGATTCAGGATCACAATATTCTTTCGTTAAGATAATATATTCATCGATTACTACAGGAGTTTCTGTTTCTTTTAAATCAAATTCAGCACATCCACATAGTAATATTGCTTGTTCAATATAACCTAAACGGTCAAATTTCCAATCCTCTAATACTTGATTAATATAACCAGCATATCTTTCTCGATTGTTTATAGCTGTTTCTATAACTTTCTCGATATATGGATCTTCTTTATGTAAATCAAAATCATAATTTGATTCGATTAGTTCTTGTATATCTCTTGGATTAATTAAATATTGATAAGTGCAAAACATTGCATTTTTTCTATTTTCGTGACGGTTCATTTTTCCCTCCGTTTCTAGTATTTTAGCATGAAATATATATAAATTGTGTAAAAGATGAAAAAATTTACAAATGGTATTTATTTCTATTTAGCATAAAATAAGAATATGGCAAACTTATCTATATTTCAAAAAATAACAGGTCACTTAAAAACAGTGCATAACCATCGGAAATTAGTTAGAAAATATTGTTTTATGTGTGGCTTATATTATCAAGGATTAACGCATGATTTAAGCAAATATTGCCCAAGCGAGTTATTTGAAAGTATCCGCTATTATCAAGGTAATCGTTCACCTTATTCTTATGAAAAAGAATTATTTGGATACGCTCCTGGTTGGTTACATCATAAAGGTAAAAATAAACATCATTTTGAATATTGGATTGATATTATTAATGGTGATTATACGCCACTTAAAATGCCTTATAAATACCTTGTGGAAAGTATATGTGATCGTATTGCGGCTTGTAAAACCTATGAGAAAGAAAAATATACTCCAAAAAGTGCATTAAACTACTTCTTAAGTAAGAATGATAAGAATTTAATGCATCCTGACACAGCAATAGAAATGGAAAAAATCTTAACAAGAATTGCTGAAGTCGGTGAACAACAAGCACTAAAAGAATTAAAAATAAGCATGAAAAAAGGTCTTCATTGAGGACCTTTTATGATACTTAGTGATTATTGAAATCGTTATCTTTGTTTTTAACAATAACGTCGTGTGCTCCACCTTCTACAATAGAAGTAGCAGACACAAGAGTAAGTTTAGCTTTATCTTGCAATTCATTAATAGATTTAGCTCCACAGTTACACATTGTTGATTTAATTTTAGCAACTGTTAAACCAACATTATCCTTTAATAAACCAGCATATGGAACATATGAGTCAACACCTTCTTCAAATGTTAACTTCTTACCACCGCCAAGGTCATATCTTTGCCAATTTCGAGCTCTATTACTCCCTTCGCCCCAATATTCTTTTACATAAGAACCATTGACCATAAGTTTTTCGCCTGGTGCTTCTTCAAAACGAGAGAAATAACGACCTAACATAACAAAGTCAGCGCCCATTGCTAAAGCTAATACGATATGGTAATCATAAACAATACCACCATCAGAACAAATAGGAATATATGTTCCTGTCTTTTCATAATAAGCATCTCTTGCTTTAGCAACTTCAATTACAGCAGTAGCTTGTCCTCTACCAATACCCTTTGTTTCACGAGTAATACAGATTGATCCACCACCGATACCAATTTTAATAAAATCAGCACCACAATCTGCTAAATAATTAAAGCCTTCTTCATCAACAACGTTACCTGCACCAACTTTAACTTTATCGCCATATGTTTCGCGAATCCATTTTAAAGTGATACCTTGATATTCTGTATATCCATCACTAGAGTCAATACATAAACAATCTACTCCAGCATTTACTAATGCAGGAACTCTTTCTTTATAGTCTCTAGTATTGATACCAGCACCAACCATAAATCTCTTTTCATCATCTAATAATTCATCAGGATTTTCCTTATGAGAATCATAGTCTTTTCTAAATACTAAGAATTGTAATTCATCTTGATCATTTACAATAGGTAATTGATTTAATTTATGTTCCCAGATGATATCGTTGCATTCACTTAATGTATTATGAATGTTACCAACAATTAATTTTTCTCTTGGTGTCATAAAATCTTTAACTAAAGCATCTTCTTGAAGTCTTGAAATACGATAGTCACGAGATGTAACCATTCCTAATAATTTACCATTAGATGTTCCATCTTCTGTTACAGGCATTGTAGAGTGTCCTGTTTTTTCTAATAAAGCTAACATTTCACCTAGAGTTGTGTCAGGTTTAACATTTGAATCACTAACAACAAAACCAGCTTTATAATTTTTCACTTTAGCAACCATAGCAGCTTGAGATTCGATGGATTGAGCACCAAAAATAAATGACATACCACCTTCTTTTGCTAATGCAATACCTAGTTCTGGTCCAGAAACAGATTGCATAATTGCACTTACCATAGGAATATTTAAATGGATTGCAGATTCTTCTCCCTTATTAAATTTCACTAAAGGTGTCTTTAAAGAAACGTTTGTAGGAATATTTTCTACTGATGTAAATCCTGGAACAAGTAAATATTCGCTAAAAGTATGTGATGGTTCACTGTAGTATTTTGCCATATCTTCCTCCTCTTTTTATTTTGAGTTATTATATGCAGAATTGTTCTTAAAGTAAAGTAGAAATCGTGTTATTATATCTAAGTTAAGGGGTTATTATATGAGACTTAAAAATTCGTATTTTTTTACATTAAGAGAAAACTCAAAAGATGAAGATTCTACAAGTGGAAATCTATTAGTTAAAGCAGGTTTTATCAAAAAAACTTCTGCTGGTATCTATATGATGTTGCCGCTTGGTTTAAAAGTAGAAAATAAAATTGAAGATATTATTCGTAAGCATATGAATAAAGCTGGTGGTCAAGAAGTTAAAATGCCTGCTTTAATTGCTAGTGAATATTATGAAAATTCAGGTAGATTACAAGGCTTTGGCCCATCTATCTTTAAGCTAAAAGATCGTACTGGTAAAGATATGGTACTTGGACCAACTCATGAAGAATTATTTGCTTATGCATCTAAATCAATGATTCGTTCTTATAAAGATATGCCATTTAATCTATATCAAATTCAAACGAAGTTCAGAGATGAACCACGTGCTAGATTTGGTTTAATTCGTGTTAAAGAATTTGTTATGAAAGATGCATACTCATTTGATGTAGATGAAGCAGGATTAGATGTTTCTTATCAAAAAATGTTTAATGCCTATAAAGATATCTTTGATGAAATTGGGATTGATTACCGTATTGTAAAAGCTGATACAGGTATTATGGGTGGTTTATTATCCGAAGAATTCCAAGCTATTACTCCTATTGGAGAAGATAGTGTTATCTATTGTGATTGCGGTTATTCAAGCAATGAAGAAGTTGCTGAATTAATTAGTAAAGCAAGTGTTGAAGAAGAAAAAGAACTTCAAGAAGTTGCTACACCACACGCTAAAACAATTGAAGAAGTATGTAGTTTCCTAAATATTGATCCAAAACAATCTGTTAAAGCTTTATTAATGAATATAAATGATGAATTAGTTGTCTTCTTTATTCGTGGTGATCGTGATTTAAATGAAAACAAAGTATGCAAGTTATTAAATTGTTCTGAAGTAAATTTTGCGGATGATCGTTTAATTGCTACATCTAATGCTGTACCTGGATTTACAGGACCTGTAAACTTAAATGCTAAAATTGTTGTTGACCGTGAAGTTATGAATATGCGTAATTTCTGTGTTGGTGCAAATAAAGAAGGATATCATTTCATCAATGTTAATCCAAAGGATTTCAAAGCTGATGTAATTGGTGATATTTCTAATGTTAAAGATGGTGATATCTGCCCTATTTGTGGTAAACCATTAAAAATGACAAAAGGTATTGAAGTAGGTAATACCTTTAAATTAGGAACTAAGTATTCTAAGGCTTTAGATTTACACTTCTTAAATTCTAGTAATAAAGAAGAAGATGTATGGATGGGTTCTTATGGAATTGGTGTAGGAAGAACAATGGCTGCTGTAGTAGAACAAAATCATGATGAAAATGGTATTATTTGGCCAACAAATATTGCCCCATTCACTTGTGCTATTGTCATGATTTCTTCTAAAGATGAAGATCAAGTTCGTGTATCAAATGAATTATATAATTCATTATTAGATGCTAATGTTGATGTGCTACTAGATGACCGTGATGAAAGACCTGGAGTTAAATTTAAGGATATGGAGTTAATTGGTATCCCATATAGAATTACTGTTGGTAGAAATGCTAAAGATGGTATTGTTGAACTTAAATCACGTACAGGTGATATCAACGAAGAAATTAAAGTAGAAGATGTATTAAATCGTATACACGAATTAGTTAAATAAGTAATAGGCTTTGAGTTGAGCTCAAAGCCTACTTTTTTAAATATGCAAATTATTTATTTATCAAATATTTTATATTTTTCTTTTTGACGATATGAAGTATGGAGTAATTCTTCTGCAATTTCACTTCCTGGTTTTTCTAAGAAATTTTTATAAAGATCTTGAATTTGTTGATTATCATCAGAAACTCGTACTTCTTTTGACAAATCTTCGTTATATAGAACTTTCATACGTAATGACTTATAGTCTTCTATATTTGGATTATTTTTGATACAGCTAGAAACAATTGATTGTCCTCCACCGTTAATACAGCCACCAGGACAAGCCATTACTTCAATAAATGTATATTTAGATGTGCCATTTTTAACTTCTTCTAATAATGGTTTTGCGGCATTCATACTTGAAGTTATCGCAATCCATATCTTTGTACCATTTAGTTCTACTTCAGCTTCTTTTACCCCTTCTAATCCTCTACATACAGTGAAGTCAACTTTTTCTAATTTTGTATGATCTAACTTTTGTTTGACAGATCTTAAAGCCGCTTCCATTACGCCACCACTTGCACCAAATATAACAGCAGCACCAGAATATTCTCCAAATAAATCTTGATCGAATTCTTGGTCATCTAATGTATTAAAATCAATACCCATCATCTTAATCAAGCGACCACATTCTCTAGTAGTTAAAACAACATCAACATCTACATATTGACTAGTTTTACATTCTTCACGCATGATTTCTGATTTTTTTGCAGTGCAAGGCATAATGCTAACAACAAATATATCTTTTGCATCAATACCTTTTCTTTTTGCATAATATGATTTCACCATTGCACCTAACATCATATGAGGTGATTTTGCACTAGATAAATGTTCTAATAGTTCTGGATACTCATATTCAATATAACGAATCCAACCTGGGCAACATGATGTAAACATCGGTAATTTTGCTTGATTATTTAGCCGATTCAATAACTCATTACCTTCTTCAATAATTGTTAAATCGGCACCAAAGTTCGTATCATATACTCTTTCAAAGCCACATTCTTTTAATGCTGAAACCATCTTACCTGTAACACTAGTTCCTATAGGTAGATGAAATTCTTCACCTAAACTAGCTCTTACAGCTGGTGCTGTTTGAACAATAACATGTTTTTTAGGATCATTTAATGCTTCAATTACTTTATGTAAATCTTCTTTTTCACTTAATGCTCCGGTTGGACAATTAGTTATGCATTGACCACATTGCATACAATTTACTTTAGCTAATGATTCATTATAAATAGGCGCAACGATTGTTTTGAATCCTCTATTTTCAAAACCTAATATACCTAATCCTTGAACTTTATTACATGTATCAATACATCTTCCACATAATACACATTTAGATGTATCACGAATAATACCATAACTAAAATGATCAAATGTACTCTTTGTATATTCACCTTCGAATTTATTTTCTCTTATACCTAAATCATTACATAAAGTTTGTAGTTCACAATTTTGATTTCTTGTACAAGAGGTACAATTTTTATTATGATTACTTAATATTAGTTCTACTGAATTTTTTCTCGCTTTTAAAACTCTAGAAGAATTTGTATATACTTCCATTCCTTCACTAACAGGGGTAGTACAAGCTGATAATAATGTTTTAGCTTTCTTTACTTCTACTAGGCATACTCTACAAGCTCCAGATTGAGTAATATTTTTCAAATAACATAATGTAGGAATTTTAATATTATTTTTTAAAGCAGCTGTTAGTATTGTGTCAGTATGTTCTGCTGTAATAACTTTATTATTTATCTTTAAATGAACAAGTGTCATATCATTCACCTACTTTCTTACTACCGCACCAAAGCGACAAGTTTCTAAGCATGTACCACATTTAATACATTTATTTGTATCGATATGAAATGCTTCTTTACCAACAACGCCACTAATTGCTTGGACTGGGCACTTTCTTGAACATAATGAACATTTACGGCAAATACTAGGATCTATACTATATGTTAATAAGGCTTTACATACTCCAGCTGGACACTTTTTATTCACAATATGCTCTATATATTCATCTCTAAAATGAGTAAGCGTAGATAATATAGGATTTGGCGCTGTTTGGCCTAAACCACATAGTGCAGTGTCTTTAATCTCGTAACAAAGTTTCTCCATCTCATCTAGCATTTCTAAAGTGCCTTCACCTTTAGTAATTTTAGTAAGCATTTCTAATAAACGTTTAGTTCCTACCCTACATGGAGTACATTTACCACAACTTTCATCTACAATAAATTCCATATAGAATCTAGCAACATCGACCATACAATTGTCTTCGTCTAGGACAATCATTCCACCTGATCCCATCATCGAACCTGCTTGGATTAAATTATCATAATCAATTGGTGTATCAAGTTCTTTTTCAGTTAAACATCCGCCACTAGGACCACCAGTTTGAACAGCTTTAAACTTTTTACCATTTGGACATCCCCCGCCGATTTCATAAATGATTTCTCTTAAAGTTGTTCCCATAGGAATTTCTACTAAACCAGTATTTTTAATCTTTCCTCCTAACGCGAATACCTTTGTTCCTTTAGATTTTTCAGTACCAATAGAACTGTACCAACTCGCTCCATTTAACATAATTTGAGCAACATTAGCTAATGTTTCTACGTTATTGATACTTGTTGGTTTACCCCATACACCTTTTACTGCTGGGAAAGGTGGCTTAGGTGATGGCATTCCTCTTTTTCCTTCTATAGAAGCAATTAATGCCGTTTCTTCACCACATACAAATGCTCCAGCTCCAAGTCTTATTTCTAAATCAAATGAGAAATCAGTATTAAAAATATGTTCACCTAAAAGGTTTAATTCTTTTGCTTGTTGAATCGCAACTTTTAAGCGATGAACAGCTATAGGGTATTCTGCTCTGATATATACATATCCTGTTCTAGCACCTACAGCATAAGCCATAATAGCCATTCCTTCGATAATCGCATGTGGATCTCCTTCTAGTATAGAACGGTCCATAAATGCCCCAGGATCACCTTCGTCCGCATTACAAATTACATATTTATCATCTGAAACTTGATCTTTTTCAAATTGCCATTTTAAGCCAGTAGGAAATCCTGCTCCACCTCTTCCTCTTAAACCAGATGCTTTCATTTCATCAATTACTTCTTGTGGAGTCATCGTTGTAAGTACTTTCCCTAGTGCTTCATAACCATGCATTGCAATATATTCATTAATATTTTCTGGATCAATCTTGCCGCAATTTCTTAAAGCTATTCTTTGTTGTTTTTCGTAGAACTTAATTTTATCGATATTTAGAATCTTTTCATTTGTTTTAGGATCTATATCATATAGTTCTAAATCTTTGACAACACGACCTTGTAATAAGTGTTCTGTAACAATTTTTTCTACATCTTCTGGTTTCACATGCGAATAATATATTTTATCTGGATAAATTGCTACAATAGGTCCTTTTTGGCATAATCCAAAACATCCTGTTTGTATAACTTTAATCTCACTATCTAAATTATATTTTTGAATGCATTCTTTAAAATTATCAAATATTTGTTTTGAATGGCTTGCTGTACATCCTGTTCCTGCACAACATAAAATATTCACTCTATACATATTTACTCATCTCCTTTAACGTACTTTTCTAAAACAACATCATTCTGGATATGAGATAAAAGTATTTCATCAACCTTTTCTTTTGTGACATCATGATATTCAGTAGTATTTTCACCATCACAAATAGATAAATTTACTCCATTATTTTTTGATACTTCACCTAAAATCACATAACAATCTAAATCTTTAATTTCTACTTCATTTAAAATATATTGAAATAATTCCTTTGATTTATCTTTGTTATTTTCATCTAAATGTACATATACTTTGTATTTACGATTATCTAAACGTAATTTTATATCGTTAAAAGATTCTTCTCTTAACTTTTTTAATTCTTCTATTGTTTTCATCTTCACTCCTCAAAGATATGTAAGCGCATACATGGACTGATAAAAAAATTTACTCTTCCATGATTTGCTTGATTTCTTGTTCTAATAATTCAACAGTACAATTTCCTAATACTTTACCATCAATGACACATACTGGTGCTAGGCCACACGCTCCTAAGCATCTTGTTGCATCAAGTGAGAACATACCATTACTGCTTGTAGAATTAATACTAGCACCAGTGAGTTCAATCACTTTATCAATTAAGCTTTGACTCCCCTTTACGTAGCAAGCAGTACCTAAACAAACATTTATAACATGTTTTCCTTTAGGTATTGTAGTAAAACCAGCATAGAAGTTAACAACTCCATATACTTCAGCAGGGCTTACTCCTGTAGCTTTAGAAATACATTCTATTGCCTCAAAAGGAATATAGCCTAATGAATCTTGAACCTCATGTAACATAATGATTACAGGTCCTTTTTTATTTGCGTTACGCTCTACAATTGTTTGTATCGTTTGTAGCGTCACCGCATTTACTTTTTCCATATTGTTCCTCCTTTAATCTCCTTTGTAACAATAATTGAAAAATATAATTTAATAGATAAGAAAGAATAAGAATAATAATTGTCCAAGCAATTAAATCAGATGTATTTAAATTGATACGAGCATAATTTAATTGTTTACCTACACCTATCCTTACTGCAGCTAATATTTCAGCCATTACAGCCACTTTTAACCCCATAGAAATTGCTGTAATACTAGTTTGAATCATGTCTATATATAATTCTGGAAGAATGCATATTTTAATCGTTTCAAATATATCAGATTGATAAATTTGAATAATATCTTTTTGTTTTCGATATAATTCATCAAGTTTTGATACAAATGCATTAAAGCAAATTGGAAATAGTATCATAAATGTTACTGCTGATACACTTCCTTCACTTCCTAACCAAATAATCGCTAAAATAATATAACTAATATTTGGTATAGTTTTTACTAAAACAACAATTGGTTCAATAAAAGAACGAATTGAATCATTTTTAAATGAAATACAAGCAAGTACTAAAGATATCAATATAGAATATACATATCCTTTAATTACTCTTAATATAGTAAAAGCTATTGATATATATGTACTTTTTTTGTTTAAAATATTTAAAAGTGAGAAGCAAACATCTTTTGGATAAGGAATTAAAATATCATTTTGTATAGTAAAAGCACATAATGACCATAAAAGAATAAATAAAATGATACAAAATAGATGTTGTTTTTTCACTTTAAACCTCACCTATATTGTATCAAATTAAATGAATTTATAAATTATTATTTGTACAATTATTCAATAATTGCACTTGTAACATCACTTACATCAAATAATTGTAAGAATTCAGCTACTTCATCACTAACAGAACTTGCTTGAGTAGGATGAATATTTAATCTATCCCATACTTTAGAAACAATTGCGGAGCTAGGAACAGATAAGTTTTCAGCACCGATAGTATCTATAGAATTTACGACAATAGATTTATCTTCACTATTTTCTACATCATTAATATATGTATAAATAATAGACATATAATTATCATATTCATCTCTATCACTTTCGTAAGCGTCAGCTTTAACAAAGATACCTGCTTGAGGATATCCTTGGCCACCATTCCATAATTCTTGTAAATCAGCTAAAATAGTTAATTCTTTGCCTTGTTCTTTTGCTTTAGCAATAGTAGCTGTAGCAACAGGTTCAGCAAGTATTGCGACTTCTGCTTGATCACTTAATAACGCTGCTTGAGCTTCTGTTACACTTGCATATCCCCAATTCACTTTATCAGCAAGTTCTGGATAAATTGCTTTAAATACTAAACCAGTTACAGCTTGTTCACCAAATCCAGCAATATTAGCTGTTTCTAGGTCTGTATCCGCAGGTCCTACGAGATATAAGTTTCCCCAAGTTACTACATCAAGTAACTTATATTCTGATTTACCAGCGCTAGCTAGCTTAACACCAAGATTTGTTGGAGCAACAATTACATCATATTCAGAATCAGCATTAATTAATTCAGCTTGCAATTTATCAGGACCATCTGTTATTTCTACATCATATCCAGCTTCAATTGCACCAATTTGACTTAATGCAGGAGCTCCACCTGGTGCTAATATCTTTAAATTAGGAGTATAAACCACGTCACTAGTAGGATTACTTGTTGTGCTAACAGTAGCAGTAGCTACTGTTGTATCAGAAGTACTAGAACATCCTGTCAAAACAAATAAACTTGTTAAAATAATCGATACAACTTTTTTCATTAGTGCACCTTATTATCGATTTCTTCTTTGATTGCTTTATAGAAATCTTCTAAAGAAAGTTTTGTTTCTACTTTACTACCATATCTTCTAACAGTTACAGCTCTTTCATCTCTTTCTTTATCACCTACTACAATTTCTACAGGAATCTTACTTGTTTGTGCTTCACGAACACGATAACCTAATTTTTCATTACGATCATCTAAGTTACAACGAACACCTATCTTCTTTAATTCTTGTACGATTTCAGCAGCGTATTCACCATGAGCATCTGGAGCAATTGGAAGAACTACACATTGCATTGGAGCTAACCATAATGGGAAAATACCCTTTGTTTCTTCTAGTAAGAAAGCAATAAAGCGGTCTAATGAACCTAAGATAGCTCTATGAATGACTACAGGTCTCTTCTTTTCTTGATCTCTATCAACATATTCTAGTTCAAAACGTTCAGGTAATTGATAGTCTAATTGAATTGTAGATAAAGTAACATCATGTCCTAATGCAGAACGAACTTGTACGTCAATCTTAGGACCATAGAAAGCTGCTTCACCTTCTGCTTCATAGAAAGGAACATTCATTTCTTTCAATACTTCTCTTAATTCTGATTCACTCTTTTCCCAAAGTTCATCGTGACCAAAGTATTTTTCTTTATTTGCAGGATCTCTTAAAGATAATCTAAATGAATATTTTTCAAAGCCAAAATCATGATATACATCAAGAATTAATTTTGTAACATTCTTAATTTCATCTGCGATTTGATCTGGTCTACAGAAAATATGAGAGTCATTTTGCGTGAAAGCACGTGCTCTTTCAATACCTGTTAATGCACCACTTGCTTCAAAACGGAAGTCATTCGCAATTTCAGCAATTCTTACAGGTAAATCTCTATAAGAATGTAATGTACTCTTAAACATAATCATATGTTCAGGACAGTTCATAGGTCTTAATGCATATGAGTTTTCAGGATCTTTTAGAGATGTCATTGCTGGGAACATATCATCTTTATAGTGATCCCAATGTCCTGATATCTTATATAACTTAGTATTTACAACACTAGGTGTCATTACATGAACATAACCTTGATTTAGTTCTTTATTCATGATGTAATCACTTAATAAGCGTCTTACTGTAAAACCATTAGGTAAATACATTGGTAAACCTGCACCAACAGTTTCAGAGAACATAAATAATTCTAAATCTTTACCTAGTTTTCTATGGTCTCTTTGTTTAGCTTCTTCTAAATCTTGAAGATGAGCTTCTAATGCTTCTGGTGTTGGTAAGCATACACCATAAATACGTTGTAATACTTTATTGTTTTTATCACCTTTCCAATATGCACCAGAATGTTTAATTAATTTGAAATTACGGCATAACTTAACATTATCTACATGAGGTCCTCTACATAAATCAGTAAAGTCGCCTTGTGTATAGCAAGAAATAACTTGTTCATTTTCATCCATACGGCTAATTAAATCAATCTTATATGGGTCGTCTTTAAACATTTCTAAAGCTTCTTCTTTAGAGATTTCATGACGAACGATTTTCTTACCATCTTTAGCTAATTTCTTCATTTCTTTTTCAATCTTAGCTAAATCTTCATCACGAATTACATCTTCTCCTAAATCGATATCGTAATAGAAACCTTCTTCTACTACTGGTCCAACCCAAAACTTAGCATTAGGATAAAGATGTTTTACAGCTTGTGCCATTAAGTGAGCACAACTATGATTTAATGTATTTAACTCTTTATCTTCCTTAAAATTAATCATATATTTCTCCTCCTAAAATATAAAAACGTCCTTATAAAAAGGACGTCAAACGTTAACGCGGTACCACCTTAATTCCCATAAATCATATGGACACTCATTACTCTTTAACGCAGATATACGGCAATCGATTAAGATGCTGCTCCAAGGTGGTAAATACTAAGTTCTTCAATTACTTTTCATCAACCAGTAATCTTTCTACATCATTACTTAGTAATCATGTCCTTATCTTTGCATTACTTATATTTAATAGCAGAAAGTTATTCTTGTCAAATGGAAATGACCGTCTTCTTTGTTCTCCTTTGTTCTAAATAAGATGCATCTGTAAAGCTAACATTTTACATAATTGATTTTAAATAGGCACATAACCCTATTATTATTATCAATACGCTATTATTTATTTATAAAATAATGGAGGTTTAAATATGTTTAAAAAGTTAAGAATTTTTACAATTATATTTGTTTTATTTTCTATAAACCTAATTGGTTGTTCTTCTCGTAAACTCTCAGTTCCTGATTTCAAAACTATTCAATCAATCACAACGGTATATACAACTAATGAAAATACATACACTAGTAATGAATCAATATATTCTGATACTCCTATTCCTTCTTATTATGAATATTTGAGCAAAGCAAAATATGTTAAGAAGATGAATGAGAATAATATGATTGATAGTCCAAATATAATGATTGTCATTACGCTAAACAATCAATCAAAAATCACTTATACAATTTATCAAGATAATAATAAAACATACTTAGAAGATAATAATCATTTAGAGCTTTATACAATAAATAATGAAGTGTTCGAAACAATAACGAATAATTTTGAAATAAATCATTCAAAAAATTAAACAAAGAGGCTTTTCTATCCATTTAAGTGAGATAGCAAAGCCTCTTTTCATTTCAATTTATTCTGAATTATATCAAGAAATATTTTAGTACAAATAATATAGCTAAAACATACATTAAAGCATTCATATCTTTTGCTTTACCAGTTAATACATGTAATAAAACATAAGAAATAATACCTAAAGAAATGCCTTCAGAAATAGAATAAGCAAAGCCCATCATTGTAATGCATACAAATGCTGGAACGGCATCTTCTAATGTAGTCCAATCTAAATGTACAACTTGTTGCATCATCATAAAGCCAACAACAATTAATGCAGGTGCTGTTGCAAATGAAGGAACAGTTAGAAATAAAGGTGATAAGAATAAAGATAATAAGAAGAATATACCTACTGTTACAGATGTTAATCCTGTTCTACCGCCTTCTGTAATACCAGAAGAAGATTCTACGAATGTTGTAATAGTAGAAGTTCCTAAGCAAGCACCAACTGTAGTACCAATAGCATCCGCAAGTAAAACACCTTTAATTTCAGGAAGTCTACCCTCTTCATCAAGCATATTTGCTTTAGAGGCGCATCCGATTACAGTACCTAAAGTATCGAAAATATCTACAAATAAGAATGCAAACATCATAACAAAGAAGTCTACTGTATGCTCTAAGATGAAGCCAAAGTCAAATTGCATAAATGTAGATGAAATAGATGCTGGCATAGAAAATATTGCTGTAGGAATTAATGAAAAATATGAAGCGTTATCTGGAACATAAATACCTAATAGTTCACATACAATACCTAATGCCCAAGTAATCAATATTCCATAAAGCATATATCCTTTAACACCCTTTTTAAGTAATACAAATGTGATAATTACACCAATCATTGTTAGACCAGCTGTAATACCATGAGTCATAAATGTACCATCACTTAAAGCTTTGCTAAAAGAAAATAAACCAACTAGTGTACTACCATCAACGATAATACCAGCGTTTTGTAATCCAATAAATGTAATGAAAAAACCAATACCAACTGATACTGCTGTTTTCATTTGTTTTGGAATTGCATTGAAAATAGCTTCTCTAACATTTGTTAAAGATAAAATAATGAAAATAATACCTTCAATTAATACAGCTGTTAAGGCAACTTTCCAATCGTATCCCATAGATCCACAAATTGTATATGCAAAATAAGCATTTAGACCAAGTCCAGCAGATAAAGCAAAAGGCATATTGGAAAAAATAGCCATAGCAAAACAAGCAACTGCTGAAGATACAGCTGTAGCAGTTAAGATTGCACCAGCATCCATACCTGATGCACTTAAAATAGATGGGTTTAAGGCCAAGATATAAACCATGGTCATAAACGTAGTAAGACCAGCAACTAATTCTGTTTTAACATTAGTACCGTTCTCTTTTAGCTTAAAAAGCTTTTCTAACATAAAATTTTCCCCTCCTAGATTTTCTTCCCCATATCATAAAAATAAAAAAGTTTTCTTACCTTACAAATCGTAGAAAACTTTAAAAGTTATCGTAGTCAAGATCTTTACGGCATCTTGTAGAAACGCTCTCACCAATCTGAGTGCTTATACGATATGTAGGACTAAGTAATTATAACTAAATTTAATTAAAATAGTAGAAAAAGCGAAATTGTAATCGCTAACATACTAGAAAAGATAAATTAATTACTAATTATCCAAACAAAAAAGCTTCAAGAGTTACCTCCTGAAGCTTAAATATATTTTTATTTTGCTCGATCAGCTTTAATTGCAGCTTGAGCAGCAGCAAGTCTAGCAATTGGTACACGGTATGGAGAACAAGATACATAATCTAATCCAACAGCATTGAAGAATTCAATAGAAGCAGGATCGCCACCATGTTCACCACAAACACCTAAGTGAAGATCTTTTCTTGTAGCTCTACCAGCATCACTTGCCATCTTAACAAGTTGTCCAACACCATTTACATCTACGTGAGCAAATGGATCAGATTCATAAATATGCTTGTTGTAATAATCAGGTAAGAACTTACCAGCATCATCTCTTGAGAAACCAAATGTCATTTGTGTTAAGTCATTTGTTCCAAATGAGAAGAATTCAGCAGTCTTAGCTAATTCACCAGCTAATAAAGCAGCACGAGGAATCTCAATCATTGTACCTACTTTATATTCCATGTTGCTATTAGCTTCTGAAATAATCTTATCAGCTTCTGCTTTAACAATATTTGCTACATATTCTAATTCTTTTGGTTCACCAACAAGTGGAATCATAATTTCAGGAACAAAGTTCCAAGATGGATGAGCTGTATTTACTTTTAATGCAGCGTTAATAATAGCTCTAGCTTGCATAGCACCAATTTCAGGATAAGTAACATCTAATCTACATCCTCTATGACCCATCATAGGGTTAAATTCTTTTAGAGCCTCAGCAGCATTTTCAATATCACTAACAGTAATACCTAATGCTTCAGCAACATCTTTTGCTTCTTTATCACCATGAGGTAAGAATTCATGTAGAGGTGGATCTAGTAAACGAACTGTAACGTGTCTACCACCCATTGCTTCAAAGATACCTACGAAATCTTCAGTTTGATAAGGTTCCATTGTAGCTAATGCTTTAGCACGTTGTTCAGTTGTTTGAGCAACACAAAGCATTCTAATTGCTTTAATACGATCTGCTGAGTTAAAGAACATATGTTCAGTACGTACAAGACCTACGCCTTCTGCACCAAATTCAACAGCTTTAGCAGCATCTTCTGGTGTATCAGCATTTGTTCTTACTTGTAGTCTTCTTCTTTCATCAGCCCATTTCATAAATGTAGCAAAATTACCAGAAATAGTAGCAGGAACAGTCTTAACTTCTCCCTTATAAACAAGACCTGTAT
>CAVAZS010000011.1:0-31384 GCA_963593385.1 Lachnospiraceae bacterium
ATCTGAAATATCATGATTTACAACTTTTGTCTCAAAACTCATTTCCAATCATCCTTAATTCTTTGTCTAATGATTTCTTTTGTTTCTTCATCACAGAATGCCGCTTCCACTGCATTCAGTGTACATGTTTTTAGTTCATCTACTGTAATACCAATTTGTCTTAACATCTCATGTTCATGATGTACTGATGTTTTTGCATAAACCATATTATCAGAATTGATGGTCACTTTAGCGCCACTTCTAATTAGTTCTTTTACAGGATGTCTAACATAATTAAAATCATATTTTGTATTTGATGAAGGACATACTTCTAATGGGATTTGACTATCTACAACTGCTTTCAAATAACTTTCATCTTGTACAGCATTTACACCATGACCAATACGCCAAGCCTTCATTTCTAAAGCATCTAAAACGTGTTTTCCTATTCCCATTTCACCAGCATGCATTGTATAAGGAATATGATATTCTCTAGCTTTTTCAAATAAAGGAGCATATAACAAGTAATCCCCATTATTTTCATATCCTGCTAAGTCTAGACCAACAACACCTTGTCCTAATAATTCTTTTACAACTTCAATCGTTTCTAGATTTGCATCCCAATTGGCATAAGCATTTTCTCCTTTATGCATCATACAATTAATAAAACGTACAATAACATCTGGATAATCTTTTTCTGCTCTATGCATACCATCTAATGCGGCTAACATCGCTTCTTTTTGGGTTAAGCCCAGTTGTGTATGTTGTTGCGTCGCAAAACGAATTTCCGCATAAACCATATTTTGTTCATGCAAAGTACGTACTAAATAATACACAGCGTCGCTTAAATCTTCTTTTGTTTGTAAGATTGATACAGGAAAATCAAATTTCTTTATACTTTCTGTACGATCTTTAAAATTCTTTTGATAATATCTTTCATAATATTCTTCAAAAGTATAGTCTTCTGGTACTACGCCTCTTTTTATCGCTGTTTCATAAGCCCAAGGTAAATATAGTGATCCATCTAAATGCAAGTGTAAATCGATTTTAGCAGTTTCCATAAGTCCTCCAATTTATAGCATTATCTTATCACGATTTAATTGTTCCTCGTTTATTCGTGATTACGAATGATTTATAATGAAGCTACAAAAAGAAAAAACCACTACTGTGGTTTCGTTATTCATATGGTGCCCACGGTCGGACTCGAACCGACACGGTATCGCTACCGGGGGATTTTGAGTCCCCTACGTCTACCAATTCCATCACGCGGGCATGTATGTTTATGATAACAGTTATAAGCCTAAAATGCAATTATAACTAAAATAGGTGATTATTATGGATCTAAAACAAATGGAATATTTCATTACTATCGCAGACTCTGGAAGTATCTCTTTAGCTGCTAAAACACTACATATGTCACAACCTCCTCTAAGTATACAAATTAAAAATTTAGAGGAAGAACTAGGCACAACTTTGTTTATACGTGATAGTAGACATATTGAATTAACAGAATCCGGGAAAATATTTTATAAAAGAGCTCAGGGTATTCTATCTTTAAGTAAAGCAACTGTAGATGAAATAGCTGATATCAATAAAAAAAGATCATTTCATGTTGGTATTACACCTACTACGATTTCATTCTTTTTACCTTATTTAAAAAAACTTGTCTCAAAGTATCCTAATATTCATTTTGAAATTTATGACGATGATACATTTACATTGGTTGATTTATTAAAAAATGGTGCCATCGAAGCAGCTTGTATTCGTACACCAGTCAACTTAGGTTCAATACAAGCAATATCATTAAAGAAAGAAAAAATGATCATAGCGAGTAATCACGCACTACCTCAAAAAATATCATTAAAAGATATGCAAAATAAACCACTCATTTTATATCGAAGATATTATTCTTTTATCTTAGATGCATTCTCTCAATCTAATATTGAGCCTAATATATTTAGTATCTGTAATGATGGTCGAACGAGTATCTCTTTATTAAACACAATCGATGCATATGCAATTCTACCTGAATCAATGTTACCACTATGCAAAGATTTAAATGTTTCGATGATAGATGAAGTGACACTAGAAACAGAAATATTATTTGCTTATAACAAAAATACACATTCACAATTTGTAAAAGATCTAATACAGATTATCAAAGAAAGTGAGCAGAACTATGATACTAACCGTTAAAGAAATGAAAGATGCTGAAGCGAAATCAAACCTAAATGAATATGAATTAATTCATTTCGTTGGAAAGAAACTATTTCAAGAAATCAGAAAAAAGATTAACAAAAAAGATCGTATACTCATTATCGTTGGTAATGGTAATAATGGTGCTGATGGTATGGTACTATGCCAATATTTAGTGAAATATCATTATGATGTTCATCTCGTATTTCCACTTAAGTTACCTAATCATACTGAAGCGAAAAATATTTTTGAAGAATTTAATTATCCTCTAATTGATTGTAATGATATCAGTTCGTATCTTAAAGAAACAACTATTGTAGTAGATGCTTTATTTGGATTTAGTTTTCATGATGCATTACCTGAAGATATTCAATCATTATTTACATTTATTCATACATCAAAAGCTAAAGTCTTTAGTATTGATATTAATAGTGGTGCTGAAGCTGATACAGGAAAATATGATCCTTATACTATCCATTCAGATATCACATATGCATTAGGTGCTTATAAACTGGTACATGCTTTAAATAAAGAAAATCATTTAGCTCGTGAAATAAAGCTTATTACTTTACCGATTCAACCTGAACCAAGTACTTATATTGATATGAATGAAGAATTATTCTTTCAAAAATATCCAAAACCATTTGTAAATGATTATAAAGGTACATATGGTAAAGCATTAATTATTGGTGGTAGCTATGGTATGGCTGGTGCTGCTAGTTTTAATATTATCGGCTCAAAAAGTATGGGTGCACCATTTATTGAAGTGGGTTTACCTGATGAAATCTATCCAATACTTGCCTCTAAGTTTTTATATCCTGTCTATTTACCATTTAATGAACATAACTATGTTGAAAAACTAAGTTATACGATTGAGAATGCTAAAGTAATCGCATTTGGTAGTGGTGCTACTAATATGCCTAATAAAGAAAAGATATTAAATTTAATTATTGAGAAAGCAAATTGTCCAATCATATTTGATGCTGATGCATTACAACTATTAAAAGATAATTTATTTATCTTAAAATATGCTAAAAATGAAGTTATCTTAACTCCTCATATAGGTGAATTTAGTGCTTTAACACATTTATCTATTGAAGATATTCAAGGTAATCGTCTTGAACTAGCCAAAGATTTTGCAAGAAAGCACCATGTTCATTTAATTTTAAAAGGTGTAAATACAATCGTATGTTCATATAACGAAAAGATTTATATTAATAAATCAGGCAACTCTGCTCTAGCTATTGCTGGTAGTGGTGATTTACTGACAGGAATGTTAACAGGGATATTGTTAAAACAAAAAGATGTATTTACTAGTTTATGCATGGCTACTTATATGCATGGTCATTTAGCAGATATTTATGCAAGTTCTCATTCTAAATTACATTTAGATTTAGAAGATTACTTGTCATTAGCTGATTCATTATTTCAAAAACAAGGTTTCTAGTTTATGTGAAGTCGAGTATAATATGTCGTATGTCAAAAAAAGAAGTTAAAACGATCACGATTGATGAAGCGAAGAAACAAATTAATGCTTTTGGTTACCCTTTAGCTATTTTGTTTTTGCTTACTAGCATCGCACAATATTTATATAGTTATATTCAAATAGATTGGATAACAAGTAATATTGAATCTATTTCCATAGCTACATTAATTATTCTTACTATCATATTTACATTTATTATTGTTCTTATTGCGGACAAAAAACTAGATTTGCAATTTAAAGATTATTGGATTAATCCTAATATTTCATCCCAGAAAATATTTAATTATGTCATTTTAGGATTAGGTATTTTGTTACTAACAACCGCAATTACTTCAATGTTCTCATTCTTAGCAAATATTAGTACATTACAATATTCCTTTGTTGGCAACTTTAAAACACAAGAGAATATTATTAATAACATCTTATATTGTATTTGTTTTGTTTTATTAAAACCTATCTCAGATGAAGTCATCTTCCGTGGTATCGTACAAAGACAACTAGGTCATTATGGTAGATACTTTGGAGTACTTGGTTCTGCATTCCTTTATGCTTTAATGCAAGGAAATATTGTTAGTGCAATTCCTGCATTCTTTATTGGATGGTATTTTTCACTCATTAGTTTAAAATATCACTCCATTAAAATTACATTGATTACATCAATTATTATTCATTTATTTGCTTATTTAATTGATATTTTACCAACAAATCTATTAATGATTACAACACTACTTGTATTATTTATATACATTGCATGCATTGTGATTTTAATCAATAAAGGTGTTAATACAAATATGATGCGATATGGTGCAACAGATGGTAAACTTTGGAAAATACTTATTACTTCTCCATCCATCATCTTATTTATAATCATCTTTATTTTCAGTCAGATATTCTTCATTGTTATATAAGAAAATCCCATTAAAGATTAATTCTCTAATGGGATTTTTTGATTAATTATCACTAGGGATAGTTACATCATTTTCTAAATCTGCACCATTTGATGCGATAAGTTTTTTGTAATAATAGAAGGACTTTTTACGTTGACGCTTTTTAGAACCATTTCCATAGTCATCTTGATCAACATAAATCATTCCATATCGTTTAGTCATTTCAGATGTTCCAGAAGAAACTAAATCAATAGGTCCCCACCATGCATAGCCAAATACATCTACACCATCTGCGATTGCTTCACGGAGTTGTTCAACATGAGCACGCATATAATCAATACGATAATCATCTTGGATTTGTCCGTTTTCATCAAAGTGATCTACTGCACCAAGTCCATTTTCAGAAATAAATATAGGTTTATGATAACGGTCATAGATTCTATTTAGAGTGATTCTGAAACCAATTGGATCAATTGTCCATCCCCACTCTGATTTAGGAAGATGTGGGTTTTTAATATCTGAAACTAGTCTTCCCGTTGGCATTGGTACAGGACTTCCTTTATAACGCATGATATAAGTCATGTAATAACTAATTGTAATAAAATCTACTGCACCTTCTTGTAATACTTTTAAATCATCCTCGCCCATTTCTATATGAATATTATTTTCTTCAAAGAAACGTTGCATGTAATAAGGATATTTTCCTGTAGCTTGTACATCTGTAAAGAACCAATTGAAATGATCTTCGAACATAACTTGTAGTTGATCTTCAGGTTTAGAAGATTCTGCATAGTTTTCTAGACGGCAAAGCATATTACCCATTTTCGCTTCAGGATCAATTTCATGTAACTTCTTTGTTGCAAGAGCACTAGCTACAAATTGATTATGAACTGCTTGGAATTTTTCTTGCCAATGTCCAAGATATGGATTGCAGCTATTAGGAGTAGGTGCTCCATCAAAAATTACACCACTACTTGTAAATGGATTAGATAATACATTGTTAATCTCGTTAAATGTTAACCAATATTTTACTTTTCCTTTGTATCGTGAAATGACTGTTTCAGCATATTTTGCAAAAGCTTCAACTGTATGTCTGCTTAGGAAACCACCATATTCTTCAGCTAAATGTAATGGTGTATCAAAGTGAGATAAAGTAACTAATGGTTCAATGCCATATTTATGTAATTCATCAAATACATCATCATAAAATTTTAAGCCTTCTTCATTTGGTGTTTCATCATCACCATTTGGATAGATACGACTCCAAGAGATACTCATTCTAAATACTTTGAATCCCATCTCAGCAAATAGTTTAATATCTTCTTTATATGTATGATAGAAATCAATTCCCCTACGTTTTGGAAGATCCCAATTTTCAGGATGAGCCTTCATGTCTTCTACCATTTCTTTAGACGCTGCATTATGTGGTACATGAACATCAAATGTTCCTTCTGTATCACGAATTTCTTTAGTGATTAATCTTGCGAAATCAGAAGTTGCAGGTCCTCTACCACCTTCATTCCAAGCACCTTCTACTTGGTTAGCAGCAGTTGATCCACCCCATAAAAATCCTTCAGGAAATACTTTAGCCATAATTATTTTCCTTCCTTTTCAAGTAACATTTTTACAATAGGCAACAATTTTTTGGTCATCCGTAGCTCTGTATTAATTGTCATTACAGTATCTTGAGCATGTACAAATAATAAGGAATATTCCATATTTTCACCACTCACTTGGCTTTGAATTACTTGTGTTTGTGCTTTATGAGCTTTTAGAATTAGTTCTTCTGCCTCATCTAATAATTTATCGACTTCTTCTAGCTTTCCTTCAGCCATTTTTTCAAGAGCTTCGTCGATTTTATTTCGACCATCTCCTGCATTTAAAATGACTTCCATCGCTACTTGATTAATATCTTTAATTTCATCCATAAGATTGTTCCCTTTCTAAAAGTATTTTATGCTTCAGCTGTAACTGCCTTTGCAGCTTCTTTAGCGGCTTTTTTAGCGGCTTTTGCTGCTTCACGTTCTGCTTCTTTCTTACATTCTGCTTTATCTGCAGCTTTGAAGAATGGATACCAAATAATAGCTGCTAGTACAAAGTTAATGCATACTAAGATTACATTTCTGAAATCTCCACCTGACATAAAGAATGCAGATATTGCGTTAGGTGCGAAGTTCATATCAAAGTTTACATAGTTGATTGTACCCCATCCCATTTGGAACCATAGATATGAGAATCCAGGAAGGATAATTGCAATCAAAATTGTAGGAATAAGCATATAAGGGTTTCCAACAACAGCACCATATTGTAATGGTTCATTAATGTTGAATAATGATGGAACTAAAGTTGCTTTACCTAATAAACGGAACTTCTTTGATTTTGCTTTTAACATGAATAATGCAAGAGGAAGTGTTGCACCTTGTCCACCAATGTGGTGATATCTACTAAATCCATATGCATAAATATTTTTTGGTGCTAAGCCTTGAGCAACAAGTTCTGCATTTTCTGCGATAGCAGCTTGTGTAATACTACGAGTAACAGGAGTAAATACCCAACCTGATACACCAAAGAAATAGAATACATTTTGTAAGAATACGATGATAATTACACCTGGAGCACTTTGAGCAAAACTTGTTACAGGCTTCATGATGACTTGTACCATTGTGAATACATCAATCTTAGCAATATATGTTAATAAATAACCAATAACTAAGCTAATTAAGATTGCTGCGATATTATCAAACCAGTTCTTAACAAAATCTGGAATAACGCTATCTTCACTAAAGAATGAATATTTAGCTAATAATTTGTATACTACAGATACCATTAAACCGATAACCATAGAAGTAAACATACCACCAGCGCCAAATTTACTCATTGATACTACTGTACCAGCATCTACTGTTTCAAAATTCATACACATCATGTAAACACCAATACCAGTGAATCCAGCAATCATTGCACGATCTTTTTTCTCTAGTTTTTGTAAACAGTTATAAGGAATAACGAATACAACGAATAAACCAATTAAACCAAATGAATAAGTACTAATTGCACTAATATCAGGAAGAACTGTAATAAATCTTCTTAAAATAGCCCATAAAGAAGGAATAGCACTTACCATTGAGAATGGTACGATATATAGAATTGCATCTGCTACAATTCCAAACCAAAAGTTTGAAGTAATTTTAGTAATGACAGGAACTAGATTATTTTCAATCCAACTTTGTATTTTTTGCATTTTAATTTATATCACATCTTTATTATGTGATTAATCCCCTTTCTGATCTTTATTTTTGAATATTAATCCTCGTTATAAAATTCTAATGCGGACTCAAGAATTGCCTCACCATCTAATGCTGCATAATCATCTGGATCAATAGATGTTACTTTTACATTGTGTTCTTGAAGCATTTCTTTGTACTTAGGTACTTCGCTTGAAAAGTGTGGTCCTAATAATAGAACATCAATCTTATCAGCGTACTCTGGAACTTGCGATTTACTAACCGCATGAATTGATACATCTAAACCTTGAGCTTTAGCAGCTTTTCTCATATTCGCTGCCATGAATCCTGTGGAAGCTCCAATACCACAAGCAAGTAAAATTCTAACCATAAATACATAACTCCTTTCTAATCTTTCTGAATGCATTCCGATTAACTTGTCTTTAGTATGACTTGTATTACAAAAATAGAAAAACAATGTTTTCCCTATCACGCGGCAAATTATTTATCTTTCCACCAAAGCGGCAAAATTAATGTTTTAAAATATAATTTTTCATAAGCTATACTTACAATATACAAATAGATATTTATATTGATAATATTTTGACAGGAGGAATTGCATGAAAATCGATAAGCGAAATCAATTACTTAAAATCTTATCTTCTGCTTCTCAAAGCATATCTTCTGCTACGCTTGCCAATATGTTAGGTATAAGTGAGAGAACAGTTAGAAACTATATTAAATCATTAAATGAAGACAAGTCTGCTGTAATTGTTTCTTCACGTGAAGGATATCGTTTAGAAAGTAAAAAAACACAAGTTCAATCTGCTAAAACAGAAAATGAAACTCGTGTTTGGAAAGTATTATCTGATTTATTAACAAACAAAGATGGCTTTAATGTATTCGATGAAGCAGAAGCTTTATATGTTAGTTCTAGTACCATATTAAATACTGTAATTCCTCAAGTAAAAGAAATTGCTAAGGAATATGATTTACGGATTGAATCACAAAAATATCAATTTTACCTTCGTGGTAGTGAACAAAATAGAAGAAAAATGATTGGTAGTATTGCGGTAAGAAATGCATATGGTTTCTTCAACACCAAAGAAGCATTAGAGCAATTATTTCCAACTGAGAATATTAGTGGTATCATGCAAGAATTATTCACAACTTGCCAAGAATCCAAACTATTTTTAAATGATTTTGCTTTAAATAATCTTTTAATTCATGTACTAGTTATATTAATTCGTTTAAATTATGGTAATGAACTTGATGATAAAGAAACACCTATATCTGTAGATACCCTATTAGATTCTTCTCCTAGTAAAGAAGATATCATAGGATTTGCAGATATGATTTCTGCCAATTTCAAAGAAAAATATAATATCTGTATCCCTGAAAGAGATTATAAACAAATTCTGATGTTAATAGCCTTATCAGTAGATCATGAAATGGTGGATATTAAAAGTGTAATTAGTTCTGAATTTATCACAAATATAGCTTCTATTTTATCAAACATATCGCAAAGATATTGCACGCCTACTTTTGATAATGATTTCATCATGCAATTTTCTTTACATATGTATTATATGCAACAAAGATGTGCATTTCATATCAGTTATCCAAATCCTATAACGCACCAATTCAAAAAGGATTATGCCCCTGTTTATGATATGGCCGTTAGCTTCTCACATAAATTTGCACAAATTTATAAAATTAATATTAGTGAAGACGAAATTGCATTTATCGCATTTCATCTAGGTTCATATCTAGAAAATAACAAACAAAATAAAGAGAAAATCACATGTATCGTTGTCGCAGAAACATATCACACACTCGCAAGAAGTCTTGTGAATGAGTTACACAGTTCTTTTGGTAACCAAATCATGGTTATGGAAGTAATTCCTCTTAATCGATACCTAAGTCGTAAGCCAAAATGTGATCTTATTTTAACAACATTACCATTATCTATTTCTCATCCTCATGTTGTTTCAATTAGTCCATTACTAACAAAAACAAATCGTGATGATATACAGGAACAGATTTCTACTATTATCTATGAACGTGAACTTAGTAAGGCTCAAGAATTCTTACAAAGTTTATTGCATAAAGAACTTTATTTCCGTAATGTTGAATTTCAAAATGAAATTGATTGTATTCGCTTTATGGGCAATGAATGTATTAAACACGATTTTGCGGACGAAAAATTTGTACAAGATGTATTACAAAGAGAATCTTTCTCAAGTACAGCTTTTACTGATACATTAGCTGTACCTCATACAATCACACAATATGCTAAACATTCATTTATGTGTGTTGTACATAATGACATGCCAATACAGTGGAAGAATAAAACTGTACACTTTGTACTCATGATAGGAATATCAGAAAATGATATGAAGTACTTTAAACCAGCATTTGATTTAATTGTTGAATTATTCAATTCAACATCAAGAACGCTTGAATTACTCAAAACAAATTCTTTTGAAGAATTTCAAAGTAAGATGAAGTAAAAAGGTTAGGAACAAGTCCTAACCTTTATTAAAATACAATACAAGTAATAATATAGCGATTCCTAAGCCAACAACATATGCTAAGCCAATTAATAATGAAGCTTTCAATGCACCAAATATAGCCCATCTTCTTTCTTCTTTATTCATAGAATGATCTTCCCAAGGACGATCATTTTTTTGGGGCTCACTAGGCATTTTTGTTTGCTCAGGGCTACGAAACGAGAATAGATTAGGACGTTCAACTGCAGACATGTCTACAATTGTACGACCATCATCTTCATATTCTTCATTTCTATTTTTCATTTACATCCTTATCATTGTCATATAAATGACATACTACATAATGACCTGGTTCAATTTCTTTTTGAACAGGAGCTTTATGTTTACAGATTTCCATGCACTTAGAACATCTTGTATGGAACTTACATCCTTTAGGTGGATTTGCAGGAGAAGGAATACTACCTTCTAGTACAATACGATTCATCTTAGATGTAGGATCTGGTACAGGAATAGCAGAGAATAGTGCTTGTGTATATGGATGTAATGGATGGCTGAAGATTTCTTCAGTTGTACCATATTCAACTAGATTACCTAGATACATTACACCTACTGAATCACTAATATGTTCTACTACTGATAAGTCATGTGAAATGAATAAGTATGTTAAGTTTCTCTTTTCTTGAAGATCTTTTAACAAGTTAATAATTTGAGCTTGAATCGATACATCAAGTGCAGATACAGGTTCATCACATACAACAAATTCAGGATTAAGTGCTAATGCACGAGCAATACAAATTCTTTGTCTTTGTCCACCAGAGAATTCATGAGGATAACGATCTTTTTGGAATGATTGTAAACCACAGTCATCCATAACTTTATCGATATAGTCATCATATTCAGCTTTACTAACAATACCATGTTCTCTTACTGCTTCACCAATGATTTCACCAACTGGCATTCTTGGTTGTAATGAAGAGAATGGATCTTGGAAGATAATTTGCATCTTTGTACGAAGATCACGTAATTCTTTATTTGATAAGTCGTATACTTCTTTGCCATTAAATAGTACTTGACCACTTGTTTTTTCACCAGCTAAACGTAGAATTGTACGTCCTGTAGTTGTTTTACCACATCCTGATTCACCAACAAGTCCCATTGTTGTACCACGTTTTAAATTGAAAGTAACACCATCAACTGCTTTAACATATCCTACTGTACGAGAAATAAAACCTTGTTTGATAGGGAAATATTTTTTAAGTTGATTTACCATCAAAATATATTGAGGATCATATTCAACTGGTGTAAAGCTTTTATCAATTTTTAATGATTCATTCTTTTCACTCATTTGCTTTCCTCCTTATTTTCTTCGTAATATCTATAACAAGCTACGCTATGAGTTGGTGTAATTTGGATTTCATGTGGATATTCTCCAGTACATGCTCCAATACACTTATCACAACGATCCTTAAAGTAACAATAATGTGGCATATTGATTGGGTTAGGTACTTTACCAGGAATAGAATATAATTTATCAATTTTCTTTCCTACAACTGGTTTACTAGCCATAAGTCCAATTGTATATGGATGACATGGATTAGCGAAGATTTCTTCAACTGTACCACGTTCAATAATTCTACCAGCATACATAACAACGACATAATCTGCCATTTCAGCAATAACACCTAAGTCATGTGTAATAAACATGATTGAGCTATTAATACGATCTTTTAAGTTACGTAATAAATCTAGAATTTGTGCTTGGATAGTAACATCAAGCGCTGTTGTAGGTTCATCCGCAATAATCACTTTAGGATTACATGCTAGAGCCATCGCAATCATAACTCTTTGTCTCATACCACCAGATAATTCATGTGGATACATTGCATATACACCTTCACTATTGGCAATACCTACCATTTCTAGTAGTTCAATTGTTCGTTTCTTGATATCTTCTTTTGTTTTTCCTTCACCATCATGTAAAGAAATAACTTCATCAACTTGTTCACCAATTCTAAATACTGGATTTAAAGCTGTCATAGGTTCTTGGAAAATCATTGAAACATAATTACCACGAATCTTTTGCATTGCTTCATCAGGTGCTTTAGTTACATCATATGCTTTATCACCTAAGTTTAAACGGATTTCTCCTTCAACTGTTTGACCTTGTGGTCTTTGTAATAAACGCATGAAGGATAAACTTGTAACAGATTTACCACATCCTGATTCACCTACAATACCAACTGTTTTACCAATTGGAACGTTGAAGCTTACACCATCAACTGCCTTAACAGTACCTGAGTCTGTAAAGAAATATGTATGTAAGTTATCAAATTCTACTGCATTATTAGGATCATGCATTGTTGTAAGATATTCACTTTCTGGAACATTCTTACGTTTGTTTTTCTTCTCTAATGCGTCAGTAATCTTTCTATTTTCTTTAGAAATCTTTCTAATTTCTTTTGAGGATAAATATCCATCTGTTTTTTTCTTAGCCATGTATATATCCTCCTATCGTTTCATTCTTGGGTCAAATGCATCTCTTAAGCCATCACCAAGTAAGTTAAATGCAAGTACAGTTAATAATAGTAATGTTCCTGCAGGAATCCAAATAAACCAATAATTTGTTAATACGAATGTTTGGTTTACATCGTTAATAATATTACCCCAAGAAGCAAATGGGAATTTAACACCAAGTCCTAAATAAGATAGTGTTGCTTCTGTAATAATTGTTGAACCTAGACCCATTGTTGCAGAAACAATAAGTTGAGGAATAACGTTTGGTACTAAGTGTTGGAATATACGACGTTTAACGCTTAATCCCGTAGCTTCAGTAGCTGTCATAAATTCTTGTTCACGAAGAGAAAGAATTTGACCACGAACAAGTCTTGTAATACTTGGCCATCCTAAGAAACCTAAGATAAGCATTAAGTAAACCATTCTGATTTGTGGATCTACATGCATTGCGTCCATTGCAGCACCTAAGATAATAATGATAGGCATTGAAGGAATACAATAGAATACATCTACTATACGCATGATAATCATATCTACCCAACCACCGAAGTAACCAGATAAACCACCAAGAATAACACCAATAGTACAAGAAATAATTTCTACTAAGAAACCAATTGTTAGAGATACACGGCCACCATACATTAAACGAGTTAACATATCCATACCGTTCTTATCTGTACCGAGCCAATGTTCTTTACTAGGTGAAGCATAAGTATCAAATACATATGTTTCTTTTTCTTGGTTTACATCCCATGATTTACTAGCAGCGTCATATTTCAATGTATATTCATATGTTTCGCCATTTTCATCAGTATATGTAAATTCTTCATCTTTAGTTTCAATAGCTTCTAATAATTGATCTTTGAAATCTTTTGATAAGTAAACATCTGACATAGATGCTTTAACAATATTTCTACCAATATAAGCTACTGTTGTAGAACCTTCATTGATATTTCCATCATCATCAATTGAATAAGTTTTACCACTTACTTCAAATTCAGTTTCTTCATTTGTATAAGCTTTTAATGAAGCATATTCAAAATCAAAGCCTAATGATTCATTTGTATTACTTGATACGATATCTTTGTAGGCAATACCAATCGTTTGGCCATTTAATGTACAGCTATAGAAGTCAGTTCCTTCTTGAACTAGTCCATATTTTTTATCACGATAAGTAAATGTTTCACTTTCGTTATTAATCGCAAGCATCATTTGTGCTTGAATAATTGAAGAAAAATCATCACTAGTAGCAGTATAACGATATTCTGTATTTTGAACTACAGAAGCATATGCTTTCTTTTGATATTCTGTACGATAGAATAATTGATCTTCAGCATATGGTGATAAGAAACCACCAACGAAAGAGAATAAGAACATCAAAATTAAGATAACTAAACCAACAACGGCTACTCTATTACGGAAGAATCTTCTTCTAACTAAAGCACCTGGTGATAAGACCTTAACACGTCTATCATCGTTCAAATCGAATTGTTCATTTTCTGAACCGTTCACATTTTCATTTTTCTTTTCTTCACTCATGTGCGGCTCCTTTCTAAGCAATTCTTACACGTGGATCTACCACGGCATATAAAATATCAGAAATTAAGTTTCCAATTAATGTAAGCATAGCCATAAATACTAGATAGAACATAGAGAATGGAATATCTCCTGCTACCATCGCATTATATGAAGTATAACCAATACCGTTGATACCATATAATGTTTCTGTAACTAATGCACCAGAGAATAGACCTGGTAATGAACCACCTACCATTGTAACTAGTGGGATTAAAGTATTACGGAAAGCATGCTTATAAATAACTTTCTTTTCGCTTAATCCTTTAGCACGAGCTGTACGGATATAATCAGCATTTAATACTTCTAACATATTGGTACGAGTATAACGCATTAATGAACCAACACTAATAACAACTAAAGTAACAATAGGTAGTACTAAATGGTTTGCTTTATCCATTAATTTACCAAATGAACTTAATTGTTCATAGTTTCTTCCAATTAAACCATATAAATCAAACCATCCTAAATGAACTGAGAACACTAGTTTCATTAGTGATGCGAAGAAGAATGTAGGTAAAGAAATGCCAGCTAATGCAATAATACTAATAATATAGTCAGTACGAGAATACTGTTTTGTTGCGGCAATAATACCTAATGGTATAGCAATAATTAATTCAAAGAATAAGGCAATCGCACCCATAATAAAGGATACTCCTACTGTTTGACTGAATTTTTGTGTTACTGGAACAGTATAGTACCAACTGTCTCCAAAGTTACCTCTAACGGCATTACCTAGCCAACTAAAGTAACCCGCTAAAATACCTTTATCCATACCATAGGACGCTGATAATTGAGCCATCCACTCCTCATATGATTTGGAACCAGGTTGTTGAGATTTTTGTCTAGCAATTGTTTCAATATATGAAGTTGGTAGACATCTCATCAATGCATAAATAATGAATGCGACAAAAAATAGCAATACTGCTGAAATTAATAAACGTTTAAGTATATATTTTGGCATTCTAATTCCTCCTTTCGAATTCTTTATCTATCATTTAATGGTTATAACATCGTTTGATATTATAACAGTTAAACAATAGATAAATAAAACACAAACAAACGGAAGGGCAACCAAGCCCTCCCGTATGTATATTGCTTGTTTTTTTACTGCTTATTTAAGAACAACGTTCTCTACTTCATTCATCCAACCATAGAATGTTGTGATGTCTTGAGTGATTGTAGTTAAATCAACACGTTCAGGACTGAAGATTACGCAGTTTTGTCTTTGATATACAGGAACTTCAACAGCCCAATCAATAACGATATCTAAGCAAGCTTTGTAAACTGTCTTACGGTATGTTTGATCAGTAGAAGCACGTCCATCAAGGATTAATTGGTCAAGTTCTTCATCTTGGATATGATACATGTAGTTAGAACCACCAGCTGCAACACCACCATTAGCTACGTCAGAGTAGTAAATTTGGTACATATCTGGGTCAACTGTTGCACCCCAAGCTGCAGCCCACATTGGAACTGTACGAGCATCAATAGCATCCCATAGTTCACTTGAGTTAGTTAAGTCTCTGATAATTAAGTTCATACCGATTTCAGCAAGAGCTTCTTTAGCAAGAGATAGAACCATGAATGTTGGGTGATCACCAGTACCATCAGCAGGAATCCAAACTTCGTATTCCATCTTAGCGCCTTCTGGAGCAGCAGTAATCTTACCATCAGATACTGTATAACCAGCAGCTTCGAAGTATCCTAATGCAGCTTCTTTAGCAGCAGCATATTTTTCTTCAGCACTCATGCTACTTGTATAGATATCATTTCCATTTACATCTGTAGAGAATGCAACTTTGTAATCAGCATCTGTTGATTGAGGAGCAGCCCAAGATGTATTAGAAATAGGATAGTTAATAACTGTAGCTCTGTCTCCATAGTAAGAGTCAATAGCAACATCACGGTATACTGAGTAAATTGTAGCAAATGCTCTACGTAAGTTCTTAGATGCATCACTATCGATAACACCACCAACGTTAACAACGTCTGCAGCGAAACCAATATAACCATAACCTAGGTTATCAACTGTAGCTGTGTAAATCTTATCACCAGATAATGATCCACCATTAGCTTCTTCAATAGCTTTAGCTGTTTCAGCACTTAGTGAAGGATCTGTGATATCGATTGTACCTGTAATAACACCATTTAACTTATCAGCATCTTGAGATTCTTTGAAGTTAACATATTTTGTCTTTGGAGTACCTTTGAAGTATGTGTCGTTTGCTTCGAAGTTTACAACACCATTTTCATACTTAACGAACTTGTAAGGACCAGCTCCCATTGGAGTAGTTGTTACAGAACGAACGTGTGATAAGTCACCTTTATCGAAACCAAACTTGTTGTTTTCGTAATCATATTTATCTGTTTCACCATAGTAGTGTAATGGAGCAACTTCTGTAGCAAATTGGTAAATAGCAGTAGCATCAACTTTAGAAGTCTTGATGTTTACTTCGTAGTCACCAAGTTTTGTGATACCAGAAATGTTAGCAGCACTTTCACCAAGTGATACACCTTCTGTGCTCATGTTATAAACTTCTTCAGGAATTAAATCAGATAAAGCTGTACCAGCTGTTTCTGCTTCCATAGAAGAGAAGTTCCAACTATATTTTTCACCAATAGCAATGTAGAAATCTTCAGCAGTAGCATCACTTGCTAAGCCATCGAATCCCCATTGAGCAGCAGCACCAGCAACGTCGCCTTCTTCAGCAGCACCAGCACTTACACAGTAATCAACGATTTCTTGAGCAAATTTAGCACCACCATCTTCTGCGGCAGCCCAGAATGCTTTAGCATCTTCTTCTGAGAAGTTAGTGAAGTCTGTATTGTCTTTACCAGCTGCAGCAATTACAGCAGATAATGTAGACATGTTTTGACGGTATTCATCCATACCAACGATTGGTACTGAGAAGAATGAAGAGCTTCCATCATATGTAGGATCTGATAATACATATAATGTGAAGATAACGTCATCAGCTGTTAATTTTTCACCATCAGAGAAAGTAATGTCTTCTCTTAGTTTGAAATCGTAGTCAACTGTACCATCAGCGTTTTCTGTAACTGTACAGTCAGCGATTCCATAGTAAGTATAATCTGTTCCATTATACTCTCTTGTTTCACCTTCAATACCTTGGTAGACAATAGCACCTTGACGGTCACTTGTTAATAAAGTTACTTGTGTCATGTCAGCTACATCTCTATCGTATTGAGTAGTTGCGAAGAATGGAGAGAATTTACTGTTGAAGTTAGAATAACCAACAACTAGTGGTGTATCTCCACTTTCTGTTTTGGCAGTAGCACTTCCATCAGTAGAAGTTCCACTTCCGCTTCCGCCACATCCAACTAGCATTGTTAATGCAAGAAGAGAAACTGCGGATTTCTTAAAATTAATCATCTCTTTTTCCCCCTTTCGGAAAAGGCCATTTCTGGCATGCATAAAATGCATTATAAAATGCATTTATAACTCTTGTATTTTACCTAGTTCTTACAAGCAATGTCAATAAAATGAGAAAATTTATGCATGCAATCTGTTGCTTTTTCATCAAATTTATGAAAGTATTTTCAAGAATTACTTATTTCTTTCCATTTTAGTTTTCTATTAAATTGATTAAAGCAAATAGATAAGATAAATGCGACTATCATACAAACAATAAAGATTATCGTTCCAGATAAATACATTTCTATTCCATAGCGAATAATATAAAATAATTCTCCTATTAGAGTACATAGTACTAATACCATTACAATTGTAATATAGGAATTAAACTTACATATTGTTGCCTTAAAATCATAATCACGTATAGGATAGCGATTAAAATGAAGCATTATAACCTTAAAAGTTAATACTGCTATAGCGAAAAATGCAAATACATATGGCATTGTGACATATACCGCATTCATTACACCTACTGCTTGAACTAAACCTGCAATGATAAACATGCATAAAATAAGTAAATCTATCAATGTTAATAGTTGTTTGGCTTTTTGAAATGAATATTCTTTTTCATCTAATTCATGAAGAATACCTTTGTATTCATATTTACCTTCTTCATTTAATTTAAAATCATTTAAATATTCTTTTCTTTTTGGTAACTTTCTAGTTTCCACTTATTCTACCCCTGTCATGTCATATGAAGATAAGAATGCATCTACTTTTGCACATACTTCTTTTAATGTATTTTCATCAAATGGGCTTTGTAAATCAGCATTCTTTAGTAATTCTGTAAATGTACGACTACCACCTTGCATTGTATAAGTCATATAGTGATTCCATGCATTTTCTTTATTTTCTTGTATCATTGCCCAGAATTCTAGAGATACAGTTTGTGCTAAGCAATAATCAATATAGTAGAAAGGAGAAGAATAAATATGATGCTTTAATTGCCAATGTTCACCTTCACTATAGAAAGGAATTTCACCATCTAACTTTTCCCAAGGCATATAAATACCCATTAGTCTTTTCCATTCAGCATGTCTTTCACTTGGTGTCATATTTGGATTTTCATAAACAGAATGTTGGAAATGATCAACTAATGTTCCATAAGGGATGAATTTGATTGCTCCTGCTAAATGACTATATCTAAATTTGTGAGCATCTTCTCCAAAGAAATCTTCAGCATTACATTCCGCAAAGAATTCCATTGACATAGAATGTACTTCACAAGCTTCCATACTTGGCCAAATTGTATCTACTGGTACACGGTCCATATTTAACCATGCCTCAAAAGCATGTCCTGCTTCATGGCTTACGACTTCTACATCCCCTTGTGTGCCATTGAAGTTTGCAAAGATAAATGGAACATGATAATCAGGAATACCTGTGCAATATCCTCCACCTCTTTTACCTGGCTTAGATAAAACATCTAACAAGTTTCCTTCACGCATTGTTCTAAAGAATTTACTTGTTTCAGGTGATAATTCATCATAGAACTTTTGACCTGCATTTAAGATATCTTCACTTGTTCCTACAGGTTTTGGATTACCAGATCTAAAAGTTAATTCATTATCCGCAAAACTCATTGGATATGATTTACCTAAACGTTTTGCTTGTTCCTGATAGATTTTTTCTGCTACAGGAACTACATACTTTTGTACTGCAGTTCTAAATTTTTCAACATCATGCTTATCATAGCAATTTCTTCCCATACGATAATAGCCAAGTGTTGTATAGCCTTCATAGCCTAGCTTTTTACCCATGCCATCACGTAAATGGACTAATTCATCATAGATAGAATCTAATTTAGCTTGATTATCTTTGTACCATTTACCATCCGCAACCCAAGCTTGTAGTCTTCTTTCATCATCCGCATCACCTTTAAATAATGTCATTTGAGAAAGAGTATATTCCTTACCTTCAAATGATACTTTTGCATTAGCTAATAAGTTTTCATATTCTTGTGTGAGTTCATTTTCTTTTACTAAATCAGGGATGAGTTCATTTGAGAAAGATTTTAATGCAATCTCAGCATTAATAAACATGATATTTCCATATTCTTTTTCAAATTCACTTCTAAATTCTGAATTTAATAATGCTTGTGTAAAATCTTGACGATAGCTTTCTAATTCTGGAGAAGCCTCATTCCAGAATTTATCTTCACCTGCATAGAATTCATCTTTTGTATTAATGTTATAACGAATACTAGCAATTGTATGCAATGTTTCAATATGTCTTGAACCCGTATCAAAAGCTAGGAATGCTTTATTCGCTTCTTCATAAGTAGTAGCCTTTTTTAAATCTTCTGTTATTGTTTTTAATTCTTCTTTTACCTTATCTAAATCAGGTCTTTCATAAGGCATGTCTTCAAATTTAATCATAATTTCCTCCATCAGTACCTCTTATTATACTAATAATCCCTAAAATGGTATAATCCTAAAGCATGGAGAAATACCCAAGTGGTTGAAGGGACTGGTTTCGAAAACCAGCAGACGTGCAAGCGTGCGAGGGTTCGAATCCCTCTTTCTCCGCCATAAATAAATATAGCTCTAGCACACAAACTAGAGCTTTTATTTACTAGTATTGATATTCTTTTCTTTCTATCACTAAGAATATAGTTGAAACAATGAATGCCGCAACTTCAGCCGCAATGCTAGATACCCAAATACCATCTGTCCCTAAAATCAATGGCAAGAATAATACAAATGCCATTTGGAAAATCAATGTACGGATAAAAGATACAGCTGCCGATATCACACCATTATTTAATGCAGTAAAAAATGATGAAGTATAAATATTTAATCCTGCAAAAAGGAAAGATAACGAGAATAACTTAAATGCATGCGTTGTTAACGCTAATAGTTCTATATCATATCCAACAAATATCTTTGCAAGTATACTTGATAAAGAGAAAGCAGCTAATGCTAGTATTATTCCTAACACACTCATTAGGGTAATACTCTTATGTAACATATTTTTCACTTCAGCATGATTTTTAGCACCATAATGATAACTGACTATTGGTGCACAACCTATTGCATAACCTACATAAATTGCCACAAAGATAAATTGCACATACATCAATACGCCATATGCAGATACACCATTTTCACCAATATATTTCATTAATTGATAGTTATATACAGCTCCTACTAGAGAAGAAGAAATATTACTCATTAATTCTGAAGATCCATTCCCTGCTGCTTGTAATATTGGTTCTAGTTCTAACTTCGTTTTTACTAGTCTTAATCTTGAATCGTTTTCTTTAGCAAAATAAATTAATGGTCCAAATCCACCAACACATTGGCTAGCGCCTGTCGCAAAAGCTGCACCTGCTACACCCCATTTAAATACGCCAACAAATAAAGCATCTAATACCATATTTGTAACACCAGATAAAACCGTTATCTTTAATCCTAATTTCGGTTTTTCTGCCGCAATCATAAAACTTTGGAATACATTCTGTAACATATATGGCATATTAAAGGCAATAACAATACGTCCATATACAACACAATCTTCTATCATCGCTTCAGTTGCACCTAAGAAATATGAGATTTTTCTCATAAAGATAATGCCAAGTAAAGAGACAATAATGCCACTTACAATAACAACAATAACCATCATCGTAAAACATTCATTCGCTCTTTCTTCTTCTTTTTGACCAAGATACTTTGATACTAAAGCTGTTCCACCAGTACCAATCATAAAGCCAATACCTGCCACAATCATGATAAAAGGCATAACTAAGTTAATCGAAGCAAATGCTGTTTTTCCTGCAAAATTCGAGATAAAAAAGCCATCCACAACACCATATATTGAAGTGAATACCATCATAACTATAGAAGGTAATACGAACCTAAATATTTTTTGATATGTAAAATGATCACTTAACTGAATCTTCATATGATTCCTCCAATTCCTTTAATTTATCTTCTAACTTATTGCTAAATTCATTTGCAAATTGCAAATATTCTTCTACTTTTTCTTGTTCAAAAGAAGAAAATATTTGTTCTTCTATAGCTAAGATTTTCTCTACTGTTATTTCTGCTTGTTTCTTACCTTTTTCTGTTAAACAAACAAGTTTACTTTTTGAATCAATCTTTTTTAGTGTAATCCACTCCTTTTTCTCCATATTTCTTAAAGCTGAATTCACTGTTTGTTTTGGTGAACAAGTAAAATAAATAATCTCTTGTATAGGAACATCTTTCTCCGAAGATACTAAATAATACAAAATCTCTGATTCACTATTAGAAATTTCAAACTTTTGTGACAATCTGTGATATAAAGCATTCATTTTACTGAATTGCTTATTGTTTCTTAATATTTCTTTTTTTACGTTTCTTTCCATAGTTCTATATGTTAGTACGATTTCATACTATTTTCAAGCTATATAAAAAGGTATCGTTTTACCGATACCTAAGTATTACTATTTTGTGCCTTTTTCTAAAGCAAGTGTTCTTGTAGTAATATCGCATACTGAAGAAGGTCCATAGTATTGGATAGCTCCAGGATATGTATAAGCAGTTTCTACAGCCCAAGCTTCACGATGAGCTTCGAAATATTTGAATGGTGCGCCATCAAGTTCAACAAGAGCTTTTCTAATAACTGGCTTATCTTCACCATGTCTTCTTTCCATATTCATCATCTTAGTGATAGGCATACCACCAGCAACCCATTCATCAGCAGGTTTAGATAGATTAGAAATCTTAGATAAGTATCCATTGTAACCATATTGGATTAACATGAATGCATTGTATCCAAGTGAGTAGCAGTAATCTGCATCAAAGTTAGATGGGAATGCGCATCTTCCTTCATATCCGAAGAAATGATGTAATGCATTGAACTTACCACTATATGTTCCAGCTTTTCTTCTTTCTTCTAACTTAGCTTTTACTAAAGCAGAGAATAATTTTTCTGATTCAATTAGAGATACTTGTACATTTCCATGAGGATCTCTTTCTAAGAACAATTGTTGTTGGATTGTTTCTGGAAGAATAGCAAATACTGCCATAGATTCTTTTGTTAAACCATTTTCAATAAATGCATATTTTTCTTTCCAAGATGCTAATGCATTGAATTCATCAGCTTTCTTACCAGCAAGTAATTCATTGATTTCAGCAATTAATGCAGAGAATTCAGGAACGAATTCAACAACACCTTCAGGAATAATTGCTACACCGAAGTTCATGCCATTGTTGCTTCTCTTTTCAACTGCATCTGCGATATAGTCAGCGATAGAAGATAATGACATTTTCTTAGCTGCTACTTCTTCAGAAATTAAGCAAATGTTTGGTTGAGTTTCTAGAGCACATTCTAATGCAACGTGTGATGCAGAACGACCCATAACCTTAACAAAGTGCCAATATTTTTTAGCTGAGTTAGCATCTCTTTCGATATTACCAATTACTTCGCTATATGTTTTTGTTGCTGTATCGAAACCGAATGAGCATTCAATATCTTCATTCTTAAGGTCACCATCGATAGTCTTAGGACAACCAATAACTTGTACACCTGTTTCATGAGCTGCAAAATATTCAGCTAGAACTGCAGCGTTAGTGTTAGAGTCATCGCCACCAATAATAACGATAGCTGTAATACCATGTTTCTTACATACTTCAGCAGCTACAGCGAATTGTTCTTCAGTTTCTAGTTTTGTTCTACCAGAACCGATGATATCAAATCCACCTGTATTTCTGAATGCATTGATGTATTCGTCATCAAATACTAGATAATCGTCATTTAATAATCCAATAGGACCATTTTTGAAACCATATAGTACATTTTCTTTATCTGTAGCTTTTAATGCATCATATAAGCCGCAAACAACGTTGTGTCCACCAGGAGCTTGACCGCCTGATAAGATAACACCTACAACTTGTTTCTTTGCAACAGATGTGTTTGTTCCTTTTTCAAATGTAATTTCTTTTTTACCATAAGTATTAGGGAATAAAGCTTTAATCTTTTCTTGATCAGCTACGCTTTGTGTAGCTTCGCCTTCCTTAACACTGATTTCAGAAATACCATGTCTAAGCATTCCTGGAAGTTTTGGTTCATACTTTAATCTTTCTTCTTGAAGTGGTGAAATATTCATCTTTTTTTCTCCTTTTTCCATAAAAATGCTAATGCATTTTATCCACAAAGTAAATAAGATTTTACTCTTGTAGTTGTTCCCATTTTTCATACAAATGCGCAAGTTCATTATGAATATCATCTATTTCTTCATCTAAAACTGCCATTTTTGTATAATCTTGATAATATTCCGGTTCAAAACGCAATGCTCTTTTTTCTTCTAACTTATTTTCTGTATCTGTAATTTGTTTTTCAATTTTATTAATTTCTCTTCTAAGAGCATCTTTTGATAGTTTTCTAGGCTCTTCTTTTATTTCTTTTACAACTGTCTTTTCTTCAACAACTTCTTTTTGTTTTAAACCTTCTTCATATTCTGCATATGTTACTGGTAAATATTCCGCATGGTTTTCATCTAATACGAGAAGTGAAGTTGCTAAACGAGAAATAAAATAACGGTCATGCGATACAAATAAAATAGTACCGGTATAGTCTAATAATGATTCTTCTAGGGCTTCTTTACCAGGAATATCTAAGTGATTTGTAGGTTCATCTAATATAAGCATATTCGCTTTTTGTAGTAATAGTTTAGCCAAAGATAATCTAACCTTTTCACCACCTGATAAAACGTCAACTGTCTTAAATACATCATCAGCAGAGAATAAGAAACTACCTAATACGGTTCTTACTTCTGTTCTATCTAGTTCAGGATGTTCATCCCAAAGTTCTTCTAGAACTGTTTTGCCACTAGAAAATTGTGCTAATTGTTGATCAAAATAACCTAGTTCAATTTGATGACCATACAAATAACTACCAGATAATGGCGGAATAATTCCCATTAAAGTTTTTACAAGTGTTGATTTACCTGTACCATTAGGCCCAATGATTGCGACTCTATCTTGTCTTCTCATTTTAAAGTCAACAGTACAAAGTGGCTTACTAGCATCATATCCTACAGTCAAATGATCAGTTTCTAGTACTTTTTCGCCACCTTTAATTCTAGGCGTAAAATGTGCATGGAATGTCTTCTCATCTGGAGCATTCGCTTTTTCTACCTTTTCCATACGATCTAAATATTTAATTTTAGATTGTGCAAAAGCTGCTTTACTTTTCTTATAGCGGAATTTTTCAATTAATCCTTCTAATCGTTCAATTTCTTTTTGTTGGCGCATATATGCAGCATTTTGTCGCTCAATGTTATTCTTTTTCGCAACTACATATGCTGAATAATTTCCCACATAACGCGTCATTGATCCATATTCAATTTCATAAACAACATCTGTTGTATGATCCAGAAACATTCTATCGTGTGATACTGATACAACTGCATTCGGATAATTTTTTACATATCCTTCTAACCATTCAATTGTTTCCAAATCTAAGTGGTTTGTAGGTTCGTCTAATAATAAAATATCTGGTTTTGATAATAATAATCTAACAAACGCAATTCTTGTCTTTTGCCCACCAGAAAATTCTTTAACTTTACGATCTAAATCTTCTTTAGAAAAGCCAAATTTAGTGAAAACCGTCATCATTTCACTTTCCCAATTATAGCCATTCAATGCTTCAAACTTTTCTTGTACTTCAGCATATTGTGCTAACAGTTTATCAGAAACATCTGTTAACATCTTTTCTTCCATTTGATGCATTGTTTTTTCTAAAGCAAATATATGTTCAAAAACTTCCATTAAAGTTTCTCGAACAGTTAATTCATCATTTGATAATTGTTTTTGTGCTAAATAACCTAAAGTAGTTCCATTTTGCATGGATACTGTACCTTTATCAAAAGATAGTTCTCCACAAATACAACGCAAAAAGGTTGTTTTACCACAACCATTTCGACCTACAATTGTTATTTTTTCATTTCCTTTTATTTCAAATTGAATATCTTCAAAAACTGTATCAGCCCCAAAATATTTAGAGCCATGACTTACTTGATATAACATAAATCACCTATAGTTTAATATCTACAATATGCTTAGCAAATCTCTTATTTTCAGGTGGGAGTTCCATATAACTTGGTGCAATAGCAGTACATAAATACTCGTGAGGATGATTTGCTATTGGTAACATCGTATCCTCAAAAGGAACATATTGTGTTGGATAAATGTCATCATATTTGAAAATAAATGGTTTAAATGGGCTTTTCCATACCCAAGTTAAATCAAAACCAATATATTCTTTATTTGTATTCTTACGACATTTATCGCCATATGCCCAAGCATTTTTCATAATACGACCTTTAAGTTGTTTTGCATTAATATGAAAAACATTGTCGCAAATGATTTCAGGAACCATTAGAGCTTGATTTGCTAAACGATAAGGTAAATCAATAAATTTGTTTGTCGTACAGTAATCATATACAAATACATCCACAAATATACCGTCTGATCCATCATATCCTGTACAACGATTACTTAATAAAGTATTTACTTCTTTTAAGTATGTACCTTTTTTTCTGATTTTCATTCCTGGAATAAGTACATTGTATCTTCTATCACTTGCAAAACATTGAGCAACATACTTATCTGGTAAATCTGTTTTTACTACTTCTCTGAAACGATCAAAATCTTCACGCATCATTGAAATATCCGCATCATCATCCCAAGGAATAAAACCTTTATGTCTAACTGCACCTAATGCTGTTCCACCATTTAAAAAATAGGGAATGTTATGCTTACGACATAATGCATCAATATCCTTTAGCATTTCCAAAAGTACAACATGTACATCATGCACAGTAATTTTTGTGCCATCAGGATTTGTTTTTAATACATATTCTTCCATTCCCTATTACCTCATTTTATTTTTATTAGAACATTAAGTTACGTGGTGTACGTGCAAATGGAATAACATCACGAATGTTTTGCATTCCTGTCACATACATTACTAATCTTTCAAAACCTAGTCCAAAACCAGCATGTTGACAACCACCAAATCTTCTTAAATCTAGGTACCATTGATAGTGTTCTTTATTCATTCCTAGTTCATCCATACGTGCTTCTAAGACATCTAATCTTTCTTCACGTTGTGATCCACCAACTAGTTCTCCAACTCCTGGTACTAAGCAATCGACAGCCGCAACAGTCTTACCATCATCGTTTTGTCTCATATAGAAAGCCTTAATATCTTTTGGATAATCTGTTAAGAAAACTGGTCCCTTAACAACTTTTTCTGTTAAATATCTTTCATGTTCTGTATTTAAATCCATACCCCATTCGATATTTGAATTTTCAAACTGAACACCATCCTCAACAGCTTTCTTTAAGATTTCGATACCTTCTGTATAAGGCATTCTTCTAAATTCACTATTACGAACATGATTTAATCTTTCTTCTAATGTTGTATCAATTCTTTCATTAAAGAATTTCATTTCTTCTGGGCAAGTTTCATATACATAATCGATACAGAATTTAATCATATCTTCAATGACATCCATATCGAAATCCAAATCAGCAAATGCCATTTCAGGTTCAATCATCCAGAACTCTGCTAAATGGTTTGTTGTATTAGAATTTTCAGCTCTAAATGTTGGGCCAAATGTATATACATCTCTAAATGCTAATGCAAAAGCTTCAGCTTGTAATTGACCTGATACTGTTAAAGATGCACGTTTACCAAAGAAATCTTCTTCGTATTTACCGTCATCTCTAGTTGTAACCGTAAATGTTTCACCAGCACCTTCCGCATCAGCACCAGTAATTTCTGGTGTATGAACATAAACAAATCCTTGTTCTTGGAAGAATGTATGAATAGCCATTGCTAAACAAGAACGAACACGGAATACTGCTGAGAAAGTATTTGTACGTGGTCTTAAATGACCAATTTCACGAAGATACTCAAATGAATGTCTCTTCTTTTGTAATGGGAAAGTACCATCACATGATCCTTCTAATACAATTTCAGTCACTTGAATTTCAAATGGTTGTTTATTATCAGGAGTAGGAACATATTTACCCGTAACGCTAATTGCAGTACCAGTTAGATATTTACTTACTTCTGCATAATTTTCTAATTCTTCACTATATACAAGTTGTGCATTTTGGAAATATGTACCATCGTTTAATGCAATAAATCCAACATTTTTACCTGCTCTATTTGTACGAATCCATCCTTGTAAAGTAACATATTCAATCTGATCTTTTTCTAAATCTGTACCAGATGTTAGTTCATATAATTCACGAACTGTTGTCTCCATCAACATATATTTATCCCCTAAAACTACCTTTCCATAGAATTTGCTTCAAATACTAATTCTTGAATACTTGAAACAACATCAACTGATTTAACATAAATTCCTTCAGGAACAGAGAAATGTTCACTTGTAAAGCTAACAAAACCTTTGATTCCATTTTCAATTAAGTAATCAACTGTTTCTTGTTCCTTACCTGAAATACATAAAATTGCAATTCTGCATCCTTCAGGTTTATATTGTGGTAAATCTTTTAGTGCATATACAGGGACACTAGCTCCTGTTACTTTTTCAGGCATAGCATCAAATGCACATACAATTTCACCTACTACATGGTTCCAATGATTGTAGTTTAATAATGCTTTACCTAAGTTACCACAACCAACTAAGATAATCTTTTCATCAAAGTTCATTCCTAATTGTTCACCGAAAATTTTAATTAAATCTTCTACGTTATAACCATATCCTTGTTTACCAAGATTTCCTAAGAAACTAAAGTCACGGCGAATTGTCGTTGATTCAATTGAAACAAAATTTGCTAGTTCCCTAGACATTACTCTTTCAACACCTTGAGCTTGTAGTTTACGAAGCGCTTTTAAATAAACTGGATATCTTTGTAATGTTGCCTTTGGCACTTGTTGTTTTTTATTTTCCATAATTCTTCACCATATATGTTAACATTTTAGCATAAATATATTTATTGTGAAATATTTATTAATTTTCACCAGGCATAAGCATATTTGGGTCTGCTGCAGCATTTAAATCACCAAATTCTTTATGGTTAAATGCTATTTGCCCACTCGCTCCTATCATTGCGGCATTATCTGTACAACACCACATTGGTGGAATGACAAGTTCTGTTTCTGTAATATTAGCCATTTGTTCCTTCATCATTTCACGTAGTCTACTATTTGCCGCAACCCCACCTGCTAGAACGATCATTTTAGGCTTATATTCTTTAACTGCATTTATTGTTTTTGATACAAGCATATTTAAAGCAGTTTCTTGGAAAGCATATACTAAATCTGCAGGTGATATTTCATTTCCTTTACGTTCTTCTCTTTCCTTTAGTTGAAGAACAGCTGTTTTTAAACCACTGAATGAGAAATTATAAGGATCATTTGTTTTAGGTGTAGGTAAAGTATAGTGTGGTTTGCCAAGTTTCGCTAATTTATCCACAACAGGACCACCAGGATAACCTAGTCCTAATACACGCGCAACTTTATCATATGCTTCACCAATCGCATCATCTTGAGTTGTTCCTAAAACTTCAAAGTTCCAATCATTTTTCATCCAAACTAGTTCTGTATGACCACCAGAAACGACAAGTGCCATAAGTGGGAATTTTAAATCACTTACAAAGGCATTTGCATAAATATGACCTGTCATATGATTAATTGGTAGTAAAGGTTTATGGTATACCCAAGCTAATGTTTTAGCAGCTTGTACACCTACATGTAATGAACCGATTAGACCAGGTCCTTTAGTATAAGCAATCGCATCAATATCATCCATTGTTACTTCTGCTTTTTCTAAAGCTTCAGTAATTACTGTAGAAATATTCTCTACATGGATTCTACTTGCAACTTCAGGTACTACGCCACCATATAATGTATGTACATTAATTTGGCTTGATACAATATTAGAGAGTATTTCTTTTCCATCTTTTACTACAGCACATGCTGTTTCATCACAACTTGATTCAATTGCTAATATTAAAGTCATAAATTACCTCCTAATGGTTTCATCATAAGATAAGCATCCTCATGATTATCATCATAATAATTTTTGCGTATGTTTATTTGGATAAACCCATTTTTTTCATAAAGCTTAATTGCTTTTTCATTAGATACTCTTACTTCGAGTGATATATTTTCACATCCTGCTTCTTCAGCATGTTTTGAAATAAAATCCATCATTAACTGTCCATATCCATGTCTTCGATGATTTTCTTTTACACCAATTGTTGCTATTTCAGCTCTTTCGAAAATAACCCAATAGTCAAAATACGCTACTATTTCATCATTTTCTAATACAACATATGGATTTGCATAAGGATTTTCATGTATTTCATATTCGTATTCACTTCTTGGCCAGGGTGAAGAAAATATTTGTTTTTCTAGAAGATCAATTTCATCAAGATCTTCATCAATCATTCTACGAATAATCATTTTACTAAATAAGATTCACTTGGTTTTAGATATTCTGGAACAACTAAATGAATATTTTCTGCTTTCTTCCATTCACTCTTTAGTTTTAAGAAATTTTCTGCAACATCAGGATAAAAGTCTTCTTTTCCAACTAAATGTCCATCACCAATAACTGTATAAGAAGAACTAATTTCTTTTACTTCATCAATTGTTCTTATTGCAAGAGGTAAAGTATTTGTTTTCTTATCAAATCCAGCACTATATACACGACTTCCTCTAGCATCTAATAGAACTAAACAATTTTCTAAAGTTCCTGCATATAGTTGTAATGTACCAATAGTATACAAATCAATTTTCTTTGTGGCCGCAAATACTTTAGCGATAGTCATTGCAATTCTAACCCCTGTATAACTACCAGGTCCTTCAGTAATCGCAATAGAATCAATATCTTCAACTTGTTTGTTTGCTTCTTTAAGTAATTCTTCTAATGCAGGAAAAATTTCTTCTGATTGTTTCTTCCAACATTCTCTTTGAATTTTAGCAACTACATTATTTTCATCAATTAATGAAACAGCTAGTAATGTATGACTTGTATCCATGCAAAGTGTTAACATAAAATATCCTCCACTAAAGCTTCATACTCATCTCCATGAGCATCAAACGTAAATTTTCTTGTATCTCCTTCTTCTAAAGTAATAGAAATAGAAAGATAATGTTCTGGAATTAATTCAGGAACAAATTCACTCCACTCGATAACAGTTAAACCATCATCCTGTAAAAATTCTTCAAAACCTAAATCTTGATGTAATCCTTCTAAACGATAAGCATCAATATGATATAAAGTCATTCGACCATAATAAATTTTTAATATATTAAAAGTAGGACTAGTCACATTTCTAGTTATTCCTAATCCTTTAGCAATTCCTTGTGTAAGAGTAGTTTTACCTGCACCTAAATCACCATTAAGGAGAATAACCATGTTCTCATGTACATGTTCCCCAATCTTTTTCCCTAACTCATGAGTCTCTTCAAGATTATTTGTATAGGATGTTTTCATACATATACCTCCAGATACCAGAATCCATAATACCACTATTTTCTTTAAGAAAATAAAAAAAGAACCGGCAACGAACTAGATTCACTCGTAAGAGCTATTTTCGTCC
>CAVAZS010000012.1:0-28340 GCA_963593385.1 Lachnospiraceae bacterium
GTGGTACAGTTTTCTGTACTAGATGTGCATCATGCTCGACACACATAAAAGCACAGCACCATATAGATGCTGTGCACAAAAGTCATTATTCTTTTTTTATTCAAACTCAATTGTTCCAGGAGGCTTAGATGTTATATCTAGTAATACACGATTAACATGTTTTACTTCGTTTACGATACGATTTGAAATTACAGATAATACATCATATGGAATTTGTGCCCAATCGGCTGTCATACCATCAATAGAAGTTACAGCACGAATTGCTACAGCATAATCATATGTTCTTTGATCACCCATAACACCTACTGAACGCATATTTGTTAATGCTGTAAAGTATTGCCAAATATCTCTTTGTAAACCAGCTTTAGCAATTTCTTCTCTTAAAATCGCATCACTTTCTCTTACAATTTCTAGTTTTTCTTCTGTAATTTCACCAAGAACTCTAATACCTAGACCAGGACCTGGGAATGGTTGACGCCATACCATTTCTTCTGGTAGTCCAAGTTCTGTACCAACTTTACGTACTTCATCTTTAAATAAAGTATTTAATGGTTCGATAAGTTTGAAATCCATATCTTTTGGTAAGCCACCAACATTATGGTGAGACTTAATTGTTTGGGCTGTTTTTGTACCAGATTCAATTACGTCTGTATAAAGTGTTCCTTGAGCTAGATAATGAATCTTTTCTGTAGTTACTAGTTTTTTCACTTCTTCATCAAATGTATAAATGAATTCGCTACCGATAATCTTACGTTTTTTCTCAGGATCACTTACACCAGCTAATTTTGTTAAGAAACGTTCAGAAGCATCTACTTTAGTAAGATTAATATTCATATTCTTGCCAAACATTTCTACTACTGATTCTGCTTCACCTTTTCTTAATAAACCATGATCAATAAACATGCAATATAAGTTATTACCAATAGCTTTATGTAATAATGCTGCAACAACACTACTATCTACACCACCGCTAAGTGCTAATAATACTTTTTCATCACCAACAGTTTCTCTAATCTTTACGATTTGATCGTTGATAAAATTCTTCATTGACCAATTCGCATCAGCTTTACAAACTTCAAATACGAAATTCTTTAAAATTTGTAAACCATATTCACTATTTCTTACTTCTGGGTGAAATTGTAATGTATAAATCTTTTTCTCATCATTTGCACTAGCCGCAAATGGACAAGTATCACTTGAGGCAACAGCTTTAAAACCATCTGCTAATTTATCTACTTGATCACCATGACTCATCCAAACAATTTGTTTTTCTGGAGTATCTTTAAATAATGGAGAACTAGTATCAACAGTGATTTCTGTTCTACCATATTCTTTCTTTTCGCATGCCTTAACACTTCCTTGATTCATGAAATGTGTCATTTGCATACCGTAACAAATACCTAAAATTGGTAAGCCACTTGTAAAGATTCTAGGATCACATTTTGGAGCACCTTCATCATATACACTATTAGGGCCACCACTGAATACAATACCTTTAACATCCCCTAAAGCTAGAATATCTTCTAACTTCATTTCATTAGAATGTAATTCACTATAAACTCCAAATTCACGAATTCTACGAGCAATCAATTGGTTATATTGACTACCAAAATCTAATACGATAATCTTATCAGCCATAACTATTTCACTTTCTCTGCGCGTCTTAAGCCAGCTTCAACAAATCCCTTAAATAAAGGATGTGCACGGTTTGGACGACTCTTAAATTCAGGGTGGTATTGAACACCAATGAAGAAATCATTTTTAGTATTTTCAATCGCTTCTACAAGTTTTGAATCAGGTGATGTACCTGAAATTAACATACCATTTTCAATAAATGCTTCTCTATAGTCATTATTAAATTCATAACGATGACGGTGTCTTTCAGATATTTCATTTGTTCCATAGCATTTTTCAAGTAATGTACCTTTTTGAATTGTACAAGGATAAGCACCAAGTCTCATTGTGCCACCTTTATCCATTGTTTCATTTTGGTTTGCCATAAAGTCAATAATCTTATGTGTACTTAACTGATCAAATTCATTAGAGTTTGCATCACTATAGCCAAGTACATTTCTTGCAAATTCAATTGCTGCTATTTGCATACCTAAGCAAATTCCAAAATAAGGTACATCATTTTCTCTAGCATATCTTGCGGATTCAATCATACCTTCGATACCACGATCACCAAATCCACCAGGAACGATGATTGCATCTACATCTTTAAATTCTTCTTGAACTGTATCTTTTGTTAAACCTTCTGATTCAACCCATTTGATATCTACAAATGCACCACATTCATAACCACCATGTCTTAATGATTCTACTACAGATAAGTAAGCATCATGTAAACGTACATATTTACCTACTAATGCAATGCGAACATGTTTATTACGAGAATGTACTCTTTCTAACATTGCATTCCATTCTGTCAAATCAATATTAGGCGCATCAATTTGTAATTCTCTGCAAACAATATTAGAGAAGTTTTGTTCTTCTAACATAATTGGTGCTTCATATAAGTCAGATACTGTTGTATTTTCGATAACACAATCGCTCTTTACATTACAGAATAATGATATTTTACGTTTAACATCTTCTGGTAAATGTCCATCACAACGAGCAATGATAATGTCTGGACGAATACCTGATACTTGTAATTCTTTTACAGAGTGTTGTGTTGGTTTAGATTTATATTCTTCACTACCTGGAATATATGGAACATATGTTACATGAATGAAGAATGTGTCATGATGATTATTTTCAATACGAATTTGACGCATTGCTTCGATAAATGGTTGTGATTCAATATCACCAACTGTTCCACCAATTTCTGTAATAACTACATCTGCTTGTGCTTTTTCACCTACAGAGTAGATAAAACGTTTAATTTCATTCGTAATGTGAGGAATAATTTGAACTGTTTCACCTAAATACTCGCCACGTCTTTCTTTTTGTAAAACATTCCAATACACTTTACCTGTTGTTAAATTAGAAAATTTATTTAAGTTTTCGTCGATAAAACGTTCATAGTGTCCTAAATCTAAGTCTGTTTCTGCACCATCATCAGTTACGAAAACTTCACCATGTTGATAAGGGGACATTGTACCTGGATCAACATTGATATAAGGATCTAATTTTTGAGAAATAACTTTTAGTCCTCTTTGTTTTAATAAACGACCTAAAGATGCTGCAGTAATACCTTTACCTAAGCCTGAAACTACACCACCTGTCACAAATATATACTTCATATCTTCCTCCATTACAAACAAAAAATGAGACAATTAAATAAACGGAAAATTTGCCGTTTTTTTTATTGTCTCTTTTTGACTTGGTTATTATATTACATGGTTCAAACTTTATGCAATATGCATTTCACCTTTTTGACTAATTATTTTTACATTGTTCTAATATATCGTTTAATGTACTATCATCCACATAACCTGGAGCATATCCTAAAACATTTCCATCTTCTTTAAAAAAGAATGATGTTGGATAACCTGTCACATTAAACGTGCTTACAACTTGAGCGGATTCATCATATAATACAGTCATTGTATAACCATTTTCTTCCATATAATTTTTGATATATTCTTTATCCCCTTCATTACCTACATTAGGTGTTGCGACAAGAATAACTTCTATATCATCTCTAGTTTGATGAATTTCTTCTAACGTTGGTAGTTCTTCTTTACAATATGTACACCATGTCGCAAAGAAATTTAATATTACTGTCTTTCCTTTATAATCTGATAATGATACTTCATTATCATTGCTATCTTTTAATGTAAAAGAATATTTTTCGATATCTGTTAAATCATCGCTATCCTCAGTTTCTGATACAACTGTACTTGATGCGTTTTGTAATACTTCTACAGATTTAAATCCTGTATAAAGCATATATATACCCATACCTAGCACAACTACTCCACCAATGATTTTGGTATAACGAACAATATTTTGATGCTTCTTTAATAAAACTAATACTTCTTCTGTAAATAAGCCTATTAGTATAAAGATACATATAAATCCTAATGTATATGAGCCAATATAAAGCCAACCAATACTAGCTGTAGAAGCAGTAGCACTTTTCACTAAAGCAGTCGCAAGTAATGGTCCTACGCATGGTGACCAAGCGAAACTAAAGAAGAACCCTAATAAATATGCATTAAGATATTTATTTTTTTGTGATTTGAATGATATCATTCGATGTTCTTTTTGGAGGAATGGTATTTCAATCACTCCTAATGAAAATAAGCCAAATAAGATTAGAAGAAAGCCACCTATTAAAGTAAAGATAATAGAATGCTTTGTAAAAAATAATCTTAAGGCACTTGTTCCTAGTCCTGCTAAAAAAAATACAGTAGATATTCCTAAAACAAAGAAGAATGTTCGAATCATTGTTTCAATGCGAACTTTAGCTTGGTTTTCATCAAGTTTTAAGTCACTAGTTAAATATCCTATATATAAAGGTACTAATGGTAAAACACATGGTGAGAAAAAGGACATTAGTCCTTCTACAAATAATGAAATACAATCTTTAATCATGCGGCTAATCCACTAGGTAGTAAATGAGTCAAAGCTAAAATAAGAATTAAAATACCTAAAATAATTCTATAGATACCAAATACTTTAAAGTCATGTTTTCTAATATATTTTAAGAAACTACGAATAACAATTACAGATACAATAAATGCCACAAACATTCCTACAAGTAAGATAATTAATGCTGAAAAAGTAAATGGTGCTTGCATCTTAATAATTTTTAATAAACTTGCTCCAAGCATGACTGGTATTGCCATGAAGAAAGAAAATTCTGTAGCTGTTGTACGATTACAACCAACAATTGTTGAACCTAAGATTGTACTACCAGAACGTGATGTACCTGGAATTAGTGCTAGCATTTGGAAACATCCAATTTTAAAAGCAGTTAAATAATCCATATCTTTCACTGAAGTTACTTTTGTTTTTCCTACTTGCTTCATCACAATAAATAAAATACCGTAAACAATTAAAGCTATTGCAACTACTACTGGAGTAGAAAACTTAGAATCGATAAAATCATCTAATAAAACGCCTGCTATTCCTGCTGGAATTGTAGCCACAACTATCTTAAACCATAGATTCCATGTGGATTTCTTTTCTAAATTATTTTTTTTAGAAGAAAAAGGATTAAGTTTTTCAAAATAAATTAACGCTACTGCAAGTATTGATCCAAATTGAATAACTACCTTATACATATCCCAAAATGCTGTATTTTTAGCTGCATCGTTGAATACATTTAACGGTAAAACAGTATTTAGTAGAATTAAATGTCCTGTACTACTAATTGGTAACCATTCTGTAATACCTTGAACGATTCCATATAAAATAGATTTAAATATTTCAAATAAAAATTCCATCTCTTATCTCCTTAAAAGCACATGTATTATATCACACTAGCTAAAAGTGACACTTTAATATAGATATGTTAGAATCTATTCGCATTTAAGAGGTGAAATATGGAATTAAAGCAACAAATTGAATCTTTTTTAAACAAAGAGATTCAAAATGCATCATCTGAAGAACTATATGATGCATTACTACATTTAACAATGCAATTATCTAATGAGCGTCCTGTAACAAAAAAGGAAAAGAAACTTTATTACATAAGCGCAGAGTTTTTATGTGGTAAACAATTAGGTAAAAACCTAATCAACCTAGGAATCTATGCTGAAGTCAAAAAGATTCTAGAAGAAAATGGCAAAGACTTAATTGATGTAGAAAACTATGAACAAGAACCATCTTTAGGTAATGGTGGTCTAGGAAGACTAGCTTCTTGTTTCTTAGATTCTATTTCAACACTTGGTTTAAGTGGTGATGGTATTGGTCTACGTTATCATTTTGGTTTATTCAAGCAAGAATTTATCAATCATGAACAACATGAAGTACCGGATAAGTGGATTTATTCTCCATGTCGTTTAACAAAAACTGATGTTTCTTTCCCTATCGAATTAGCGGGTAAGACATATCATTCATGCATGTATGATATGGAAATATTAGGTTATAAGAATGGTCATACTAAATTACATTTATTTGATTTAGATTCAATTGATGAATCAATCGTTACTGATGGTATTTCTTTTGACAAGAAAGATATCGCTAAAAACTTAACATTATTCTTATATCCTGATGATAGTGATAAAGATGGTCAACTATTAAGAATCTACCAACAATATTTCATGGTAAGTAACGCTGCGCAATTAATTATTCATGAGCAAAAAGAGTTAAATCATGATTTACATGACTTAGCAAAGTATGTTGCAATTCAAATTAACGATACGCATCCTTCTATGGTTATTCCTGAATTAATTCGTTTATTAATTCAAGAAGGATTCACAATGAAAGAAGCTGCTGATGTTGTCACAAATGTTTGTGGATATACAAATCATACAATCTTAGCTGAAGCACTAGAAAAATGGCCAATGGATTATCTAAATGAAGTTGTTCCACAATTAATGCCTATTATTACAGGTCTAGATTATGCCGTAGTATGTGCATATCATGACAATAAAGAATTAAATATTATTGATGAAAATAAACGCGTACATATGGCACGTATGGATATGCATTTCTCACATTCTATCAATGGTGTAGCCGCATTACATACAGAAATATTAAAGAATCAAGAATTACATCCTTTCTACAATATTTATCCTGATCGTTTTAATAACAAAACAAATGGTATTACATTCAGAAGATGGATTACACATTGTAACTTAACTCTATCTAATTATATTGATAACTTAATTGGTGAAGAATGGAAAACAGATGCTTCTAAGTTAGAAGAATTATTAAAATATATCGATGATGAAGAAGTATTAAATAAATTAGAAGAAATCAAATATCAAAATAAAGTTGATTTAGCAAACTTCATCAAAAAGAAGGAAAATGTTGATGTTGATCCAAATTCTATTTATGCAGTACAAATCAAACGTATGCATGAATATAAGCGTCAACAAATGAATGCATTATATGTTATTCATGAATATTTAGAAATTAAAAAAGGAAACTACCCAGCTCATCCAATTACAGTAATTTTTGGTGCTAAAGCTGCTCCTGCTTACATCATGGCAAAAGATATCATTCATTTGATTTTATGTATGCAAGAACTTATCCAAAAAGATCCAGTTGTTTCTAAGTACCTTAATGTTGTTATGTTAAAGAACTACAATATTGCTAAAGCTGAAAAGATTATTCCTGCTTGTGATATTTCCGAACAAATCTCATTAGCATCTAAAGAAGCTAGTGGTACAGGAAACATGAAATTTATGCTAAATGGTGCTGTAACTCTTGGAACATTAGATGGAGCAAATGTAGAAATTAAAGATCTAGTTGGTGATGATAACATTTATATCTTTGGTAAAACATCAAATGAAGTCATTAATTTATACAACACAAGTGGATACCATGCTCAAGATTACTACAACAATAGTCCAATGATTCATGAAGCAATAGATTTCATCACAAGTAATGAATTATTAGCAATCGGAAACGAACAATTACTCAATGATGTTAAAAATAACTTAATCTATAAAGATTGGTTTATGACATTATTAGATTTTGAAGACTACTGTAACACAAAGAATCGTATGATTAGTGATTATAACGATAGAGCAAAATGGAAGAGAATGATGTTAGTGAACATCGCTAAAGCTGGTTTCTTCTCAAGTGACCGTACAATCACTGAATACAATAACGATATCTGGCATTTAGATTGATGAATGAATTAGAAAACTACTATGGTAAGTTCTGTGAAGAAAAACGGTTACTATCTAGACACGGTCAAGTAGAATATCGTACTTCTATGACTTATATTCATAAGTATCTAAAACCAAATTACCATATCTTAGATATAGGAGCTGGTACAGGACGATATAGTGTAGCTTTAAGTAATGAAGGCTATGAAGTCGATGCAATCGAGCTTGTTAAATACAACTTAGGTGTATTAAAAGCGAAAAAAAGTAATGTTAAAGCATATCTTGGTAGTGCCTTAGAGCTTTCTAGATATAAAGATAATACTTTTGATGTGACATTATTATTTGGCCCTATGTATCACTTATTTGATTATAAAGATAAACTACAAGCATTATCTGAAGCAAAAAGAGTCACTAAAACTAACGGTATTATTCTAGTAGCTTATGTGATGAATGAATATAGCATCTTAATTCATGGCTTTAGAGATAACCATATTAAAGAAGCGATACAATCTGGTAAAATAGATTCTAATTTTCAAACACAGACTAACATTGATGATTTATATAGCTATATTCGTTTAGAACAAATCAATCAATTAAATCATGATTTAAATTTAGAAAGAATCCAAATTATCGCTGCTGATGGACCAGCCGATTATATGCGTCCTATTCTAAATAAGATGGATGATGAAACATTTGAATTATTTATGCAATATCATTTATCTACATGTGAAAGACAAGATTTAATTGGTGCTAGTTCTCATACTTTAGATATCTTAAGAAAAATAGATTAAAAAAAGATGTATGTCTCACAATATGATGAGATATACATCTTTTTATATTACTTCTTCAATAGATTACGCCAAACACAAATTGCATTGATATAAAAGGTTATCGTAAAACAAAGCAAAATAATAATTTCTATCATATTGTTCGACTCTACTAATACGCCATTGCTTTGTTGTGTACTTACACTTAAGAAAGATACAATATCTTGTAAAGAATGTAAGAATACAATTGCCCACATATTTTTTGTTTTAACATAAATTCCCGCTAATAGAATTCCAATCGCAATTGCATAAAGCATTTGAATAATAGAAGAACCTACATCCGCACCAACAAATATATTTGCAAGATGAATTACCCCAAAAGGTAAACTTGTAATTAGACAAGGAACTAAAAGTTTATTTTTATCCTTTATTTTACGCATTGCAATAGATAAAGGAATAATGCGGAATATTACTTCTTCACTTAGGCCTGGTACAAATCCACATAAAATAGCATAAGGAACGCTTCCAATTGGTTCACCACCGAGTAAATGATTAACGATAAATATAATTGCACTAACAAGCAAAATACTCCAACCTAGTAATATTCCCTTTTTTAATCCTTTGATTTTAAATAAATCATTTAATTCATCTCTAAAATAAAATTGATGAAATAAAAGAAAGATCATCATAATAATGATTTTAGCAAAACTAGTTGCGACAGTATTATTTTCACCTAACAACGGATTCACTATTCCCATAACAAATATATAGCTTATACCAACCAAAATCATACCTACAACCATCCCAATAATCGGATGATCATATATTTTATGTTTTCTTATTTTCCCTTGACTCATTTTATTTCCATCCATTCTTTTTTATCACATGTTCCATCAAATAATATCCCAAACCATCATGGTTATTATCAAATTCAGTAATATCATTTGCGATATGCTTTGTTTCTTCATTTCCATTTACTAAGCAAACTCCCCAACCTGCTTTTTCTAATAGTTCGTTATCATTCGTCATATCACCAAAAGAAATCACTGTATCTAATGTTATTTGATTAGCATCACAAAAGTATTCTAAAGCATTCCCTTTATTAATTCTAGCATCCATAAATTCAAGCATTGTTGTTTGTGTTTTAAATGCTCGATATGGTTTCTTACCAAATGAAGCTACACGTGCTTCTGCTTGAGGCATTAATTCTTCAGGCATTCTAAACATAATCTTAGAAATATCAGATTCATATAATTCACTAATATCTTTAGCTATTCTTACCCCTTGTGAATTTCTTTTACTTGAAGCTTCCATATCCGCATCCATTCTACTAGCTAGCATAATGTCATCTCGATAAATAAAAGGATTTAAGTTAAATGGAGCCATCATTTCTATAATTTCTTTTACATATTCTTTCTTTAATTTATAAAATTCTTTCTTTGTATGATGTATCGAATCATAGATTTCTCCACCATTTAAACCAATAAGTAGCTCAAAAGGTTGTTCAAATCCCCAATTTTTAATCCGTTTTAACATTGCTTGGTCAACACTTCTTCCAGAAGCAATCCCTAAATAAACATGATGATTTTGTAAAATATGAAGAGCTTCTTTTGTGACAGGCATCATATCATGATTCTGATCATCTACTAATGTTCCATCAATATCCGCAACTACTAATTTAACATGATTATTCATAACTTTACCTTCTTCGTTACAATAATCATACAACAAAAAGGCACGATTTCGTGCCTCTTAGTTAACTATGCGTTTTTCTTAGCTTCTTTTTCAGCTTTTTCTTTTTCCCATAATTCTTTTGCTTTAGGAGCCCACTCCTTAGCATAAGGAATTGTCTTCTTAGCTAAATCTTCTGGTTGTTCCTTAGATACTAAATCTGTATTATGAGCACCTGATGCCTTAACCATTTCACCAAGTCTAGTTGGATTTTCTAGCATTGGACAAGGTTGAAGCATGTTTTCATTAAATGGTTGATTATCATGATATTGCATGAATAATGGTTGTCTTAAGCAATCTAATAAATCTTGATCCTTGATATTTGCTTGACTGTAGTGGATAAATACACATGGTTCTACATCACCATTAGAATTGATATGGCAATAGTTTCTACCACCAGCAATACAACCACCTACATATTCACCATCATTTTGGAAGTCAATTGTGAAGATTGGGAATGGACTTTCTTCAGAACGAATATATCTTACTCTGTTATAAACATATTCTCTTTCTTCAGGTCTTAATAATAAATCAGGTGAAGCATCAGCACCAACTGGCATATAGTGGAAGTACCAAGCAATCTTTGCACCTTTTTCAATTAACATGTTAATGAATTCATCACTTGTAACTTCTTTATAGTTCGCATGTGTATAGCAAATAGAAACCGCGAATACAATGCCATATTTCTTTAATAAATCTAATGCAGATAATACTTTGTCGTAGCATCCTTCACCACGTCTAGAATCTGTTGATTCTTTACTACCTTCAATTGATGGAGCAAATGAAATATTACCTAATCTTACAACTTCTCTACAGAATGGTTCATCAATTAATGTAGTGTTTGTAAAGATGTGGAAATAACAGTCATTATGTTTTTCAGCTAACTTTAAGATATCTTGTTTTCTTGTTAGAGGTTCACCACCTGTTAATAAGTACATATAAACACCAAGTTCTTTACCTTGTGTAATAATCTTATCCATATCTTCATAAGATAAAGCTAGTGTATGGCCATACTCAGCTGCCCAACAACCAGTACATGCCATATTACAAGCTGACGTTGGATCAAATAGAATTGTCCAAGGAATATTACAGTTATATTTTTCTGCCATCTTCTTTTCTTGAGGTAATCCTAATAATGCAGAGTTAATAACAAAGTCTTCCATGAATTTTTCAATACAATGAGGATCAATGTCATTAAAAATACTCATTGCATATTTGTACCACTTATTATCTTTGTCTGATAATGCTTGTTTAACAAAAGCTAGTTGTCCAGGCATTGCCTTCTTACCACCATACTTTTCTAACCAATCAAGAATTTGTGGAATATGTTTTTCAGGATCTTTTTGTAAATATCCTAATACTTGTTTAGCGCCAAATGCTTTTACGCTTTCTGAAAATGTTCTTGCCATATATAAAATATTCTCTCCTTATGTTCATTTTCAATTTATCACAACCTCAAAAACGATTACATTTACACATTTTGAAATCTGTATAAAATAATATTGATTAATACAAGGAGAATTTCATGAAATACCCAAAATTTATTAAACAAAATGGTACAATCGGTATTTGTGCCCCAAGTGCTGGTATAGGCGATAAAAGTGAAGACTTTGATATTGCTGAAAAAGTACTAAAAGAACATGGATATCATATTGTTGAAACAGACTCTGTTAGAAGTAAAGAATTAAGAAGTGCTGACGCAAAAACAAGAGCTAAAGAATTAAAAGAATTATTCACTAATGATAAAGTTGATATCGTTATGGCTGCGGCAGGTGGAGATTTCTTATATGAAATGCTTGGTGAAACAGATTTTGAAACAATGCAAAATAATCCTAAATGGTTACTAGGTATGTCTGATCCAACAAGCTTATTATTTACATATACTGTCAAATATGATGTAGCGACAATGTATGGTATGAATGCAGGAAGTTTTGATTTAAACCCATATCATGAGTCTCTTGATCATTGTTTATCTTTAATTGAAGGAAATTTAATTACACAAGAAAGCTATGATTTTATTTCTTCTACCAAAAGATTTTCTGGATTACCTGAAGTATTTGATAAACCAAACCATTGGAAATCAAATGTTACTAGTTTACACACAAGTGGAAGATTAATTGGTGGATGTCTTGATGTACTAAAAGATTTAATAGGCACTAAGTTTGATGATATGAAGAATTTTAATGAGCGTTATAAAGAAGATGGTGTAATTTTCTATGTTGAAGATTTCGCATTAACTTCTGAAGCTTTCTATCTTACATTATTACAAATGAAATATGCTGGTTGGTTAGATCAAGTAAAAGCTGTCATTGTTGGTAGAACCCTATTTGGTTCAACAAATGGAACAGGTTTAACTTATGAAGAAGCTTTACAAAGAGCTTTAGGTGATATTCCTTACTTCTATGATGCTGATATTGGTCATACTATCCCAACAATGACTTTCATTAATGGTGCTATCTGCCACTTTGATTATGAAAACAAAAAAGCTAAGTTATCTTTTGAACTAAAATAATATGCAAGTTATTGTTAAGTCTTTTCAAGAATTAACTCTACAGGAGTTATATGAAATATTAAGAATTAGAACAAGTGTATTTGTAGTTGAACAAAATTGTCCATATCAAGAAGTAGATAATTTAGATCAAAATTCATACCATATAATGCTAATAGATCATGATCAAATCGTTGCTTATTGTCGTGTAATTGATTGTCATAATCCATTTAAAGAAGTTTCTATTGGGCGAGTATTATCATTAGAAAGAAGAAAAGGATATGCTACTCTTGTTGTGAAAAAAGGAATTGAAGTCGCAATACAGCAATATCAAGCAAATAAGATTATTATCGAAGCGCAAACTTACGCTAGAAGTCTTTATGAAAAAGTTGGCTTCAAACAAACATCAGAACCATTTTTAGAAGATGGCATCGAACATATTCAAATGTGTTATATATGCAATAAAGATGTAAGTGATTAGCTTACATCTTTTGTTTACTATACTAATTGTCTTAATCTTTCTTTCTCTTCTTCTGTTGTAAAAGCACCATCAATTGCATTTAACATCATGAGATGAATATCTTCATCTGTAAAGTTCATATATTTTTTTACTTTTTCGATTTCTTCTTGTAATGATGTACCAGACAAAGAACGATTATCTGTATTAAGTGTTACTTTAACACCCTTATCAAATAAAGGTCTTAAACTATGTAAAGCATAAGAAGGTTGATTATGACATTGAATATTTGATGTTACACATTGTTCTAAAACAACTTGTTTATCTAGTAATTCTTGTACAACACTATCATCTTCTAATGCATGCCCACCATGACCAATTCGATTAGCTCCTAGCACTAAAGCATCATGAACATTTGAACTAGGTCCTGATTCACCAGCATGTAGTGTGATAGGAACATTCTTTTCTTTTACAATATCGATACATTTTTGATAGTTTTGATAAGGTACCATTCCTTCTGCACCAGCTAAATCTAAGCCACATACCCCTTTTCCATAGTATTTAGCCGCAAGTCTAGCTGTTTCTAAATTCACTTCACTATCACCAATTTCATCACACATCATGCAAAGAATTAATTGTATTGTAATGTCTGGATATAACTCTTTTGCTTTTTCCACCCCTTTAATACAAGCTAAAACTGCTTCTTCTTGTGTTAAACCTTTTTGTAAATGGGCTTGAGGCGCAAATCTTAATTCTGCATAACATATATTGTCTTTTTCTAAATCATGAATACAAGCAATCATCGATTCATATAAAGCTTCTTCATCTTGTAAGATTGCTAGTGGGAAAGTAAAATGCGCAAGAAAAGTTTCTAAGCTTACATTATCAGATGGTACTGGCATCTCTTTAGCAAATTCTTCATAACTCATATCTTCTGGAAGAATATTTCTGTTTTTAGCTAACTCATAGCTTTTTTCAACATTTAATGAACCATCAAAATGGCAATGTAATTCTACATATTTTTTCATGTTTTCTCCTTATTTATAAAAAAGAGGATAAACCTCTTTATCATTATTTGACAAGTTCTTTTAGTGTTTTACTTGCTTTAAAGCTAGGTACCTTAGTCGCATTAATTTTAATTCTTTCTCCTGTCCTAGGGCTTACACCAGTACGCTCTTTTCTTTCTTTGACAGTAAATTTACCAAAGCCACTAATGTCAACTACACCACCATTTTTTAATGTGCTTCCAATAGAATCAAATATATTATTTACGATTTCAGAAGCTTCTTTTTTTGTTAGGTGATGATTTTCAACTAATTCTTCGACTAATACTTTTTTCGTAAGAGTCTCTCGGTCATTTAACATTTTCTTTCTCCTTCAAACAAAAATTCTTTCTTTTATTTTAACTTGAAGCATATATAATGCAATATTAGAGCATCGCTGATAAGATACTAATCAAATCATAGGAAGAAATAATTCCTAATGGTTTTTCTTTTTTATCTCCTGTTTTCGTAATAATAATGAATGGTGTTTTTTCTTTATTATTGATACTCTTCTCAAATAATGTAATCACTTCACTAATTGTACTTTTTTCATGAATAAAGATAACACGATCTTGTTTATGATCTGCTATCACTTCCATCAAGCATTGATTTTGGAAAACATGATTAAGACCCCAATAAGCAATTTCTTCCATGGTGATTAGCGTTAAGAATTCTTGATTACGATATACTGGTATTTTTGTAAGATTTGCCTTTTTCATTTGATTAAAAGCTTCTTGTATCGTTTCTTTTTCATCAATGATATAAACAGGTTTACTTGCATAATTTAAAGCATATTTACCAGATTGTAATACTTCTGCAATATGTTCTATATTTGTAACAGTTCGATTACTTGGCTCTGCAATAATCTCCATTTCATCATCACGATTATGTACTATCGCATTTCTTAATTCATTATATTCTTTTAAATCTGCATAATGTCGTTCAACAAGTTTATTTTGTTTTGCTGTAAGAGATAATAGTTGTGAAAACGGAACATATCTTTTAGAGTGATTAATTTCATTAAGCGATTTTTCTATAGAAGCATAAGCATTTAAAAATCTTTCTGAATTAAGCATACTATTCCTTTACATAAACACTTTTAATTGCTTCATAAATATTTTGAGCAACAGAATGAATACTTTCTTCACTCATATATGTATCCACATCACTTTGAGAACTTACATACATTCCTTCTATTTGCACTACTGGAATATCTGTCGCTTCCATAAATTCCATTGTTTCATATTCATACTCTGTTTCATCATTTATATCCACATACTTAATTGCATATTCATTTTCTTTAATCGGCTCATAGTATGCATAACAAACAGTACTATTTTCTAACTTTTCACCAATCTTACTAGCAACTTCTATACTTTCATCATGTCCTTTTTTATTTGTTGGTTCAGCAATAATATGTGTTCCAGAAATACTTGCATCACCACTATAACTAGCATGAATTGTAAGAACTAAATCTGCATTTTTAATTGTCTCTACTCTTTTACCTAACGGTTTATCTTCATCCGCATTATGTGTTAAAACTACTTCAAAATGATTATCTTCCTTAAAAAGTGTATTTAACTCATCTACCATTTTAGAAGTATATTCATATTCTGTAACGATTCCTGTAAATCCAGGATTTGTATTATCATGTCCTGCATCTAATGCAATTACAACTTTTCCATTACGATTTGAAGAACAAGCCAAAAAGACAAGTCCTGAAATACAACATGCAAGTAATATAATGCATATTCCTAATAGAACAGCTATTTTAGATAATTTTCTTTTACGTTTTTTTCTTTTCTTTGTCATCTTATTTTCCCTTCAAGATCTTCTAATATCGCTTCATTTGCCATTGTCTGAAGTATTTGTTTCACTAATTTTTCCATATCTTTATCTTCACGATAATCAGCTTTACTCATAAAATCTGCTCTTTTTTCATTGATGAGTTGTTTAGCAACTTTACTTGGCTCGTTTAAATTCGGATTATAAACAGCTATAGATTTACCATCATATTCGCGAACAAGTCTCATACATGGTACATCTGTCAAACCATCTGCTATATAAATCATTCTTTTAAAAGGTATTGGTCTTTCTGATGGTTTAATCCATGTATTTAAATCTGTATCATTATTTTCATCTAATACTTGTTTGTTGATACGGAATATATATTGTGTTTTTGTTGTATAATTCACAATTACTGCAGGCCACTTAGCAATACCATCTTCATCATAAAAATATTTACATGCATAAATCTTCTTAAATTTCTTTGCAATATCAACACTTTCTATAATTTCACTCATACCACTAGATATGACATAATGTTCAACTTCTAAATCTAATTCTTTCCCATATTCATTGATACGGTCAAACCAAGTCTCTACACCAGGATATAAATGAATTTGTTTCCCTAATGGCAAGAAATCTTCTTTTCTTAAAGGTTGCCCTTGATCTGCAAATTTCTTTTGTAATAAATATAAATATGCACTGATGCAATCCATTTGATGCTTTTTGCTTAATTCTCCAACTTCTTTCCAAAACATTCCTGAATCGTTATATCCTAAATGTGGTATAAGACTATATTCTTGCATATCTTTATCACATAATGTTTTATCAAAATCGTATAAAATCGCTACTTTTTTCATGTCTTCTATTATACAACAAAAAAAGTAGCAATTTCTGCTACTCAATTCTTATACATTCAATAAATTAATAATTGCTTGCACATAGATTTCTGCTTGCAATAATAATTCATCAATTTCTACCCATTCATTTGTATTATGAATGCGATAATCTTTTCCTGGGAATGCACATCCAAATGCAATTGTATTACCAATTTCTTTTGCATATGTTCCACCACCAATTGTCATTGGTTCAGTTTCTGTATCACCTGTAACTTCGCGGTATGCTTCAACTAGATTAGAAACTAATTTTGATTCAGGTGGATAGAATAAAGGATCACGACTTGATTCAATCACAATTTCACCACCATCATCACTTAGACGATTTTCTTCTTGCATCTGACGAATGACTTGTTTTACATTCATTGAAACTGGAGAACGCATATCAATTGTTCCAGTAATCACACCATCTTGCATGTGGATTACACCATTATTCGCTGTTAATGCACCATATTCATCAGAACAAGCTGCGCCAAATAATGAACCATCTGTTGCTAGTCCAAAATGACTACAATAGAAATCAACAAATGCATCTTGATATCCTGCTTGTTTTAATGCCATAAATAGTTCAGATATAGCATTAACACCAAGCTCTGGCATAGACGCATGAGCTGCTACACCTTGTAATGTAATTACATCTCCATCACTAACTTCTTCAATTGAATAAGTTAAACCTTTTTCGTCAAAATATTCTTTTAATGCTTTAGTAGAATAAGATTTCTTTTCAACTTTGATTGTACATTTAGCACAAACAACATTTGAGACAGAACCACCGTCAATTGCTAGAATATTTGTATTTTTAGAATGATATGATGCTTTAATCATTCCTTTTTCACCATATACACCCGGGAAATCTCCATCTGGTGTAAATCCAAATGTTACATCTCCTTCTTTTTCTACATAGTATTCTAAGCATTTAGAACCAGATTCTTCGTTTGTACCCATGATTAGTCTAATTCTTTTATTTAATGGAATTTGTAAGTCTCTGATTACCTTCATTGCAATCATACTTGCAACTACAGCACCTTTATCATCACTTACACCACGTCCATATAAAATACCATCTTTTTCTGTTTGTACAAATGGATCAGTATCCCAACCATCTTCTTTTTTAGCTGGAACAACATCAAGGTGACCAATAATACCAATTAGTTCATCACCTTCACCCATTTCTGCATATCCTGCATAATTATCTAAATTAACTGTTTTAAAGCCATCTTCTGCAAGCATATCTAAAGCTGTTACTAAGGCTTTTTTTGGGCCAGGTCCAAATGGAGCGTCGCTACTAGCTTCTCCTTGTACACTTTCTATATTTACAAGCTTAGCTAATTTTTCTACAAGCTCATCTCTATAACCTTCTACTAGCGTTTTTGCATTCATATTATCATCCCTCCGATAATGTCTATATTCTAATATTAAATGTGCTTATAAAGCAACTTTTAAGCCAACTGGGCAATGATCAGAACCATAAATTTCGTTATAAATGAGGCTGTCTTCTACTTTATCCATCAAATCATTTGATACAACAAAGTAATCAATACGCCAACCTGCATTTTTTTCTCTTGCATTAAAACGATAGCTCCACCAAGAATATTTCACTGTTTCTGGATATAATTCTCTAAAGGTATCTTTAAATCCAGAAGCTAATAGTTCACTAAATTTCGCTCTTTCTTCATCACTAAATCCAGCATTCATATGGTTTGTATCAGGATTTTTGATATCAATTTCTTCATGAGCTACATTAAGGTCACCAGTATAAATCACAGGCTTAATTTCTTTCAGTTTAAGTAAATGATTTCTCAAATGATTTTCCCATTCCATTCTAAAATCTAAACGAGCTAGCTTTTCTTTAGAATTAGGAACATAAGCACATACGAAATAAAAGTCTTCATATTCCAAAGTAATCACTCTTCCTTCTTTAGAATCATCCCCTTCAATATCATATGTACAAGAAATTGGTTTCTTTTTTGTATAAACAAGTGTTCCACTATAGCCTTTTCTTTCAGCACTATTCATATAGATTTCATAGCCATCAAAATGCATCGTATCTGTTAATTGTGATTCTTGCATCTTGGTTTCTTGTATTGCAAAAATATCCGCATTTTCTTGTAAGAAAAATTCAGTAAAACCCTTTTTTTCTGCAGCTCTTAAACCATTTACATTCCAAGAGATTATCTTCATTTTTTAATTTCCTTTGTCGCATTCTTTAGCCAAGTCTTTTCTTTACCTTCTAAGAATGGACTCAATGTTTCATATACATATTGGTGATATGCATTCAATTCTTCAATATCTCTATCTTCTAAATATTTAGGATCAATCGCATCTATATCAATAGGACATACTGTTAAATTCTTAAAACATAAGAATTGACCATAGAAATTTTTCTTTCCTTTTTGAATTAATAATTCATTTTCAATACGAATACCTAATTTATGAGGTAAGTAAACACCAGGTTCATTTGTAACAATCATTCCTTCTTCAAGAACTGCAGAAGGTCTAGCAGCAGTTGGTTGTCCCCATCTAATTCCATGAGGACCTTCATGAACAGCTAATACGTGTCCTACTCCATGACCCGTACCACATTGATAATCAATATCGATATCCCATAATACACCACGAGCTAATATATCTAAGTTATTTCCTGTTGTACCATGTAAGAACTTAGCTCTACCAAGTTGTAAGTTCGCTTTTAAAACTTTAGTAAAGTACATCTTATCTTCATCAGTTAATTTTCCTAAAGCAATTGTTCTAGTGATATCTGTAGTACCGTCATAATATGTTCCACCTGAGTCAACGAGTAAGAAACCTTCTGGTTTTAATTTCGCATTAGATTTTTCACTAGCTGTATAGTGCATCATTGCGGCATTACCTTTGTATGCTGAAATTGTATGAAATGATGGCTCAATAAAACCTTCTTGACTAGCTCTATAACTTAATAGTTGTTCCTCAGCACTCATTTCAGTCATTGGCATCTTACCAATATTTTCTTTTAACCAATAGATGAAATGAACCATTGCAACACCATCTTTTACATGAGCATTAATAATATTCTTAATTTCTACTTTATTCTTAATTGCTCTAAATAATACAATTGGACTCTTCTCATTTAGAATATGATTTGATGCATCTAAATGACTATATAAAGCAGTATTGAAACTTCTTAGATTTACCCAGATTGTTTTATTCTTAAAGCCTTCTAAATCTTTTTCTAAGGCATGATATTTTTTAATCGTAACACCCGCTTTAGCAAAATATTTTTCTACTTCTGTTGTTAACTTTTCTTTATCCACATAATAAACAACTTTTCTATTTGTCACTAAAGCGAATGCATATGACACTGGTGTTGATTCAATATCATTACCACGAATATTAAGCATCCAACATGGATCTTCTAATTGTGTTAATACAAGTACATCTGCTTTCTTTTCTTTCATCGCATCACGTACTTTTTGAATTCTAGTTGTAATATCTTCACCAACATATTTTTTAGGAAGAATATATAACTTTTCTTGAGGCATTTTTGGTCTTTCTTCACCCCAAACAGCATCTACTAAATCTTCACTTGTATGTAATTTAGCATTTTTAGTTTTTAATGCATTAGAAAAATAAATCGCATCGTTACTAGAAACTACATTACCATCAAAGCCAAGAGTTCCTTCTTTTGGTGTATTATCAATCGCAAAAGAAGTTGGACTTGGAACGCCTTCTTGACCTAAACGCATTAAAGTAACGCATGTTCCTTTTAATTCATTTTCAGCTTGTGTAAAGTAACGACCATCTGTCCAAAGACCAGCAAAATCTTTAGTTACAATTACACATCCTGATTCCCCAGAAAATCCACTAATATATGATTTACATTTAAAATAGTCTGCTGTGTATTCTTCAGATAAATGATCATCCTCATTTGGTATATAATACACATCAATGTGTTTCTCATTCATTAATTTTCTAAGTTTTTCAATTCTTTCATTTACAGTTAGCATATACAAATCTCCTACATGCATAATTATACGCATTTTTTATAAAACATGGTAAATTCACATCAATCTTATATTTAAAAAGAACATATCTATCCGATATGCTCAATTAATTTTAATTTTCCATTTCTTTTAACTAAATCGATTAATTTCAAATAATCATCATCTACTTTACCAATCACATTGACTCTTTCGCACATTGGATAATCGTCTTTCATGATTTGCACTTCACCAGAATAACGCAAATAATCTTTATTATCGATGGTGATTGAGCCCCTAGTACGATTAGTCATATTACTAGGTTCAATAATTGTACCTTTTGTAGCATATTCTCTTGATTCTTGTATGCGAATTAATCCTTTTGGACTATCTATACGATTTGTATAGGTTGTGTTAAATAGATAGTGATATGCATCATCTAGCTTTACAGGAATTTTTATTTCTTTCGTTTCTATATAATCTTTTATGAGTTCTTCTTGTGCTTCACTAATGCCATAGTCTCCAACCATAATCATATCTACACCATAAAGAATGGATAATTCTAAATATTGTACATATGGTTTTAAGAAACGGTGTTCTTCTAATGTTGGTAAACCTTCATATAATGGCCCACGATAATTTTCATCTCCTGCAATAAAACAACCAACTAGTACATTTTTTTCTTTTAACACTTTATTTTTTTCTAATAAATATTCACTATCTAGTCCTGTATCTTTTCTTGGATAAAAATTATGAATAGCCATAATTTGTACATGATTTTTAGATAAAGTATCTATTGTTTCTTCATCAATTGTCGAAGCATTTAATGCAACTGTAGCGTACTTTCCTACTTCTAACATTTCATCTACTTGAAAACCATAATCCAATCGAATTACATCTATATGTTCATTTTGAACAAACTCACATAAATTCTTATAGCCTAATTGCTTTACACCTTTTGGTGAAATATCTACAATAACTTTTTTGCCTGCATCTTTTAATGTTTTCAATAATGCTTTCGCTCTTTTTTCAAATGTATCATTAAATTCTTCTTCTATATGAAATGAAGTGAAGTAAATATCAGCGTATTCATCTACCTTAAAATTAGAATCATAGTTTGATAAATATATTGATCGTCCAAACATATTTTCCTCCTAAAAAAAGAAGCGTGTGAATTCACACGCTATCTTATTATTAAATTAAGCTTGTGCTACATCTTCTACTTTAATAGAGATATTTGTAATAATGAAGCCCATTACATAAGAAATTACAATACCGATTAAGTAATAGATAAATGAAGAAGCACCATGAGGACCAGCTGTCATCATAATAGTAGCTAATAGTCCTGAAGAACCCCAAGCAGTAGCACCTACTTGCATAGCCATAACAAATGCTCCACCAAATCCAGCACCCAGTCCAGCTGTAATAAATGGTTTACCCATTGGAAGAGTTACACCATAAATTAATGGTTCGCCAATACCTAAGATACCAGCAGGAATTGCACCTTTAATTACACCTTGTAAACGTGTATTTTGGCACTTCTTAGCCTTGAAGTAAATTGCTAATGCAGCACCTACTTGTCCAGCACCAGCCATAGCTAGAGCAGGATAAAGTGTTACATAACCTATTTCAGCAAGTTGAACAGAATATAAAGCAACTAAACCATGATGCATACCCATTGCAACCATTGGAAGGAATAATGATGATGCTAAGAAACCAGCAATAATTCTTACAAATACATTATCTGACAAGCAAACTGCACCAACAATATCACATAGACCTGTAGAAATAATTCCTGTAACAGGCATAATGACAAAGATATATGGAACTAAAGTTAAAATCATTGTAACTAGTGGTGTAAATACGATATCTACACTCTCTGGCATCTTACTTCTAACTGCTTTTTCAATCTTAGATAAGCACCATACACCAATAATAACTGCTAGTACTCCACCTCTACCTACACGTAAGATAGAATCTAGAGGTTGTGTTTCGTTATATAAACCAATTGTCTTCGCAATGTTATCAACATATGTTAGAGATGTTGTCATACCTAACATACCACCAAGAATTGGAGTAGCACCAAACTTTTCAGCAGCACGATATCCAGCCCAAGCAACTAAGTATGATAAGAATGCTGTATTAACACAAGCTAGAATGTTCCAGATAATATATAGAACATTATTTTCAGCATAATTAGGCCAAATTTGTGGGATTAAAGCATTTAAGCCAGCACATAAACCGGCAGCGATAACACCAGGAATAAGTGGAATAAAGATTTCACCAACTGTCTTTAAGCCATCTTTAACTTTGTTATGTTTTTGTTGTGACTTAACAGCAGCTTTATTTGTTTGCCAATCATTTGCTGTAGAAGTAACTGTCTTATTTGCTGGAATTCCCATAGCTGCACAAATATCTGCACATTTACGAACTTTACCAGGGCCAACTACTACTTCTACATAGTTTGCTTTGTCATGTACTACCCCTAATACTCCTTCAATGTTTTTTAATGAATCAACAGAAATCTTTGAATCATCTTTCACATCAATACGAAGTCTTGTTGCACAATTTGTTGCGGCTTCAACATTTTCTTTTGTTCCAACCGCATCAAGAATAAGTTTTACTAATTCTTCATTCGTCATAATAGAATTTCTCTCCTTTTGTCTATTTAGATAACTCTAAAGCTTTTTTAACATGTCCCTTTGCTTTTTCTAACAACAATTTAGCTTCATCAACACTCTTTCCAGTTAATATTGCTGTAATTGCTAACTTACAATTTCCTTTAGCTTCTTGAAGCATTTCTTTTGCCTTTTCTTCATCAACGCCTGTCGCATCTACAATAATACCCGTTGCACGAAACATTAATTTTTCATTTGTAGGAACGACATCAACCATTAAATTAGAATAAGCTTTACCAAGTCTAACCATTGAAGCAGTAGAAATCATATTTAAGACCATCTTTTGTGCTGTACCAGATTTTAATCTTGTTGAACCCGTTAAAATTTCAGGACCAGCATCAACTTCAATTTTAATCTTTGCAATTTCACCAATCTTAGAATTTTTGTTACATGCAATAGAACCTGTAACACAGCCCAAACTATTCGCATAATTTAAGCCGCCAATAACATAAGGTGTTCTTCCTGATGCGGCTAATCCTACAACAACATCCTTACTTGTTAGATTAATGTTTTTTAGGTCTTCTACACCAAGTTCTTGTTTATCTTCAACATTTTCTAAAGGCAATCTTAATGCTTTATCTCCTCCAGCAATTAGTCCTACTACTAAGCTAGGATCAACGCCATATGTAGGTGGACATTCTGAAGCATCTAGAACACCAAGTCTACCACTAGTTCCTGCTCCCATATAAATTAGACGACCACCGTTTTCAATCGCATTGACTACAGCATCTACAAGTTCACTAATGCTTTTTAGTTCTGTTTCAATTCCTTTTGGAACACGATAATCCTCTTGATTCATTGCAGTAACAATCTCAAGTGAAGACATTTCATCTAAATTGAAAGTGTTTGGATTTCTATTTTCTGTTGTTAGTTTTTTTAAGTTCATGTTAGTACTCCCTTCATCGAAATTATTATTGTAGTTTTGAAACAGAATGTCAATGACACAGTGTATTTATGAAACACTGTTTCTTGTAAACGCTAACATTTGGTATATAATACATTTATGAAAAGTCCATTATTAAAAATAAGACAACTAAAAGATAATGTTTCAGATAGTCAAAAAGAGGTTCTAAATTATATTATTAGTAATCCTAACGAAGTTACGCATTTAACAATTAGAGAACTAGCTGAAAAAACATATTCTTCCCCATCATCTATTGTTAGATTATGTCGTGAAATTGGTTTTAAAGGATTTACTGAATTAAAACAAGAAATCATGATTGATTTAGCTACACTAGAAAGTAATGATGAACAAAAAGAAGTAGAAAAAGATGATTCAATAACACAGATTATTAATAAAGTTACAGAAATAAATATTCGTTCTCTTCAAGAAACTAAAAGTATTCTTGATGAAACAACTGTAGAAAAATGTATTGATTTATTAGATCACTCTAAATCTATTCTTTGTTTTGGGTTAGGATCAAGTATCAATGTAGCGAAAGATGCCTATTTAAAATTTCTAAGATTAAATCGTCCATGTATTGTAAATGAAGATTTACATTCTCAAAGATTGATGGCTAAAAATTCAACAAAGGATGATGTAGCTTTAATTATTTCATATTCTGGTGAAACAGAAGAAATACTAGAATGTCTTAATATATGCAAAGAAAATCATACCCCTACTATTGCCATAACGCGTTATAAGAAATCATCTATTTCTAAAAATGCTGATTATGTTTTATTTGTATCCGCAACAGAACCATTATTTAGAAAAGGGGCGATGAGTTCTCGCGTTGCACAATTAAATGTAATCGATATCTTATTTACAGGTTTAATCAATAAAGAATATGATCGTTCTATGAAACAATTAATTGAAACACAAAATAATAAAGAAAAGGATTCTTAAACTTCACTACTAAGAATCCTTTTTTTACTATTTTATTAATACTTTTATATTTTGTTTTATCCAAACATTTTAGAATATTGTATTCTAATCATTCTGTTTTAACAGTTTATATAAATCTATTCAATTTTTAATTAAGTTGTCCATTGGTCTACCCTCATGCAGATTCACTTTCTTATATTGGGTATACATTTCCTTTTTTTGGTTTACGGCCGTTTTCTAAATTTACTGCAATAATTTTAGAAAACGACTAGTTAATATTCGAGTAATACCTTCTTCATATGAGTTACCTCCTTACCTTTGGTTGGTATCTCTACACCCATAATATAAAGAATTATGTTCATAAGAAACAGTCTTTTTTTCAAATTTTTTATGTCGTATAATTAATATGTTGAGGCAAAAATGATTCAAGATATTTATCCACATATTTATCACAACGAATATCATCCTAAAAATCCTAAGAGCACTGATTATGTTTTTAGTTATTCTAATAATCAAGTACTTATAAAAAAAGATGATTCTTTTTTTCAATATCAAGATATTCCAAGTAATTTAGAATGTACTTATCTATTTGAAATTGACGATGTTGCGTTTTATTTAAGTGATTTAAGCACCCTTAATCATAAGTTATTACCAGTAAAAACAATGCGTACCCTCAAACCACAAGAATTAGCTTTTGCTTGTATTACAGGTTGGCAATTATTCAATTGGATGAATCATAACAAATATTGTGGGCAATGTGGTGAAAGAACTATACAAGACCCAAAAGAAAGAGCTATGCGTTGTCCAAAATGTGGCAATATCATATATCCAAAATTATGTCCTGCAGTGATTGTTGGTGTCATCAATAATAAAGATCAAATTTGTGTAACTCATTATGCTAGTACTTTTTATACTCATGATGCTCTTATCGCTGGCTTTGCGGAAATAGGAGAAACAATTGAAGAAACGGTTCATCGTGAAGTAAAAGAAGAAACTGGATTAGATGTTAAAAATCTTAGATATTATAAATCACAACCTTGGTCATTTTCTGATACATTACTATTTGGTTTCTTTTGCGAAGTAGATGGTGATGATACGATTCATATTGATCATAACGAACTAAAATATGGTGTCTGGCATAATAAAAAGGATGCCTTCGATTTAGGTGACGATGCATCCTTAACTTCCGAAATGATTCGTGTTTTTCAAAATTCTTAGATTTCTTGTTTTAATAAACTGAGTAAAGCAGTACAACCATTTTGAACATCATGGTATGTTTCATCAAAATTTCTTGTATACCAAGGATCGCGTACATCGCGATTTTCTTTTGTATATTCTAGCAATAAATGTACTTTATGTTCTGTATCTTCACCAACAATTCTTCTAATTCCATATAGATTTGATTCATCCATCGCAATAATATAATCAAATTTTTGATAATCTTCTTTAGTCATCACTCTACCTTTTTTATCGCTACAATCAATCCCTAAATCATTTAATAATCTACGAACAGGTGGATATACAGGATTCCCTATTTCTTCTCTACTTACTGCAGATGATTCAATATAAAAGTAATCATTTAATCCTTCTTTATGTACTAAGTCTTTCATCACAAATTCAGCCATTGGACTTCTACATATATTGCCGTGACAAATAAATAGTATTTTTATCATAATTTCTATACCCTCTCATATTATCTAATAAAATCATATATTTTTGGAATGTATTAATCAAACATAGGATTCCTTTCTTCAATACTATATAATTTCTCATTCAGCAAATGTCTGACGCTTTCTGGAATTTTTTTATTTTTATCTTCAACCAACAAAGTATCATATTTTTTAATGCTTGCATCTTTAGTAAAAATAAAATCAACTATTTCTCCATCATTACTTTTTTCAACTGATGTATCCTCTACTCGAAGTGACATTGGAAGGAAAAAATTATCAATCTTCCTCCCATTTTTATCTATATTTTCTGTAAGTCCCAATGTAAATTCTAGATTTGTTACGCTAAGCTTGTATACAATTGTCAATGTTTTCATTTCCTTAAGAATACAAACCATGTCATTTGTTAGCTCTGGCAATCTTTTTAAACATGGAATCTTCTTTTTTGCATTTGCATATGGATGTCTTGCATCGAAATAAAACTGGTTATTTGTTAGCTTTGCTTTTTTGGCATTTTTATAAAAGTCTTTTGCTGAAAGCACTGTCTCCACTCCTGTCAAGTGAAGAAAATGATTTGTTGGAAAGGAAACTTCAAAAAATTCATCTCCATATACATATAAGAATTCCTTACCAGCGAGACTTTGACTATATACTATTGCAGAATCAATAATACCTTGTCGTATCACATTCTTCTTATCTGTTTTTGTCGCCATTGATACCTCATATATAATAAAGAGGAGTGTGACACTTGACCACACTCCTCTAAAAATTACTTAAAAAAGAGTTTTATGCTGGTTGTCAGCCTCGGTACCCAGTCAAGATACCCAAAACGACGTGGAAATCATTAAGTCCCCCACGTGGACTACAGCATTATCCAAGCTGCTTGGCTCGATGCCCAATTAAGACACCTAATGAAATGGAAATTACCCTGCTCCATCTACAGCACAACTTTTATCGATGCTCTTACATCGAGAACATTTCTGTTCCTACTTTTATTATACTTAATGCAGTGAAAGAATCAATCTATCGGTTTTTTGATGATATCCTAGATAAAGCGCAGCTTTTTCCATAGCATACAAACAAAATTTTGATTATTCTTTATCTACACTTCATTTCTTTCAATGATAGGTTTAAGAAATACACTCTAAATTATCTACCACTCACAAGTTTCAATATGTTTTTCTGTTTTTTTCTTTACATATATTTTTGATATATCTGAATAATCTTCATTTGAATCAACTTTGATCCATTCATCGAAATAATCAACTATAGGTTTATATTTTTTATAAAGCAAATAAGTCGACAACTTAT
>CAVAZS010000013.1:0-27564 GCA_963593385.1 Lachnospiraceae bacterium
GTTTTATGCGAAGAAATAAAGCTTTGTCAACCACACCATGCAAATCGTGATTTTTAATTAAAATTCTATATTTTCGTGAAGAAACGGCATGTATATTAAAAAATAGCGTTAATATGCAGAAAAGTTATTCTTCCACAAAATTAAAGGAATAAGTGCTTCTTCATCTAGGCCTCCGGCATGATCTCCACCAACTTTTTTGGTATGAGACTTGTTAGGTTTATAGGATAAAGATAAGTCACTTGTACTAATTGCTAAATAATCACCAATAAATTCTTTAAAACGAGGATGGTTAGGGTAAGAACCAAAAATGTTTTGCTCTAATACATCCTTTTTTGTATATAAAACAAAATTATTTCCAAATAAATGATTAAAAACTTTAACAAAATCTTCTTTTCTATCTTCTTTAATGTAGAAAGCAATGGTTCTAGGCTCTAATGCAGGAAGATGCACAAAAGTTTCTGTTAATTCAGGATAAAGATCAAGATAATCTATTTTTACATCGATTTGTGAGTGATCCGCTAATAAAATTAGACCTGTATCTTTAGGTAGTTTATGAGCAAATTCTTCAGTTTCTTTTTCTAGTTGTAATACGAATTCTTTTGTTTTAGAACAACTTGTACCATATTTATGCATAAATGTATCTAATGCATCATAGTAAGCGTAAATATATTCATGATTAGGAATGAAATCCAAAATATTATTTAATAAGTCAGGATAATCTTTTGAAGGATTAAGTTTACTCCAAGAAGGCCAAATCGAAGTACAATTTTCTGTTTCATCTAAAAAAGGTACAGGTAAAGTAATAGAACTAAAGTTAGGATAGGTACAATCTTTATATTGTGATTTATTCATAAATAAAATAATATTGTCATCTTTTTCTTTGAAATATTCATTCCAACCAAGCCAAGCATTTTCATTAGGATATCTACCTGTTCTTAGTGATGTTGTGGCAGCTGAAGTTGTTGGAGGAAATACTGTTGTTAGTTCTGCGTTTGTGTTAGATGAGAAAAAACCATTAGGATCACAATGCTTTTTGATGATAGATGAACCTAAAGCATCGATTAATAAAACGACGATATGTTTAAATTGATTTTTATTTAGCCAATCTAAAACGATGGGGTTAGGTTCGTGATAGACTTCTTTATTTAAATATTTTCTTATTGCATTATTTACACCAACAATTTCACCATATTGATTCCACTTCATAATATTTACCTCATTAACATATTAAATCACTTTAGTTGACAAATGAAAAAATAAGATTAACTTATATAAGTGTTAAAAGTATTAGCGAGAAAGGAGAGCTTATGAAACAATTAGATGTAAGATGTTGTTGCTGTTGTTTAAAGATGGGCTCCCACTCGATTTGTAGAGAGTTGTTTTAAACACAGCTTTTTAATTTGAATTGATGATTGACTGGGAGTTTAGAAAAGACTTCCAGTTTTTTTGTGCTAGTACTTGAGACAAATAGTAAATATATAAGGAGAAAAGAAAATGACAAATATTAAAAACTCAGTAACTGAACTTGTAGGAAAAACACCATTATTAGAACTAACTCATATTGAAGAAAAGTATCAATTAAAAGGACGCATTGTTGCTAAACTTGAATATTTTAATGCAACAGGTAGTGTAAAAGACCGTGTGGCGAGAGCAATGATTGAAGATGCTGAAGAAAAAGGATTATTACAAAGTGGTTCAACAATTATTGAACCTACATCAGGAAATACAGGCATTGGATTAGCCGCAATTGGTACAAGCAAAGGCTATAGAGTCATCATTGTAATGCCAGATACAATGTCTATTGAAAGACGTAAACTAATGAAAGCTTATGGTGCTGAACTAGTATTATCTGATGGTAGTAAAGGAATGAAAGGTGCTATTGCTAAAGCAAATGAATTAGCTTCTACAATTGATCATGCATGGATTGCTGGACAATTTGAAAATCCTGCAAATGCTCTAGCTCACTACAAAACAACAGGCCCTGAAATTTATGAAGATACAGATGGTAATGTTGATTACTTTGTTGCTGGTGTAGGAACTGGTGGAACAATTACAGGTGTAGGCAAATATCTAAAAGAAAAGAATCCTAACACAAAAGTTATTGCAGTAGAACCAGATTCATCTGCTGTATTATCTGGTGAACCTTCTGGTGCACATAAGATTCAAGGTATTGGAGCTGGATTTATTCCAAAAGTATTAGATACAGGCATTTATGATGAAATCGTAAGAGTAAAGAATGAAGATGCTTTTGCAACAGGACAATTAATTAGTCATACAGAAGGTGTATTGGTAGGTATTTCTTCAGGGGCAGCGTTATGGGCAGCTATTGAATTAGCAAAAAAAGAAGAAAACAAAGATAAGGTAATTGTTGTGTTACTACCAGATAGTGGCGATCGTTATTTGTCTACACCACTATTAGGTGAGTAATATGTTCTCACTTGATGCGATAAAAAAAGAATTGGCTGAGATTGATACATTAAATAAGGAAGAAATCACATTTCCTGATAGACAAAAAGTCATATCTATTATCAAATTAGTACATGTTGTTTTATTTCCAAATTATTATCATTATTTAGATTATTCATTAGATGAAGCTTGGGATAAGTTACAAGAATTACTAGATGAAGAAATTGGTGTGAGCTTAAACGAGATGGATGAAGAAAAGAAAACACTTTTAGTTCAAAACATTTTGTCTGCATTACCTAAAATCAAAAAGGAATTATTAACCGATTTACAAAGTATATATGATGGTGATCCTGCCGCAAAAACAAAGGCTGAAATCTTGTTATGCTATCCAGGATTCTATGCAATATCTATTTATCGTATGGCACATGTGTTATATACATTAAATATTCCTTATATGCCTAGAATTATGACGGAATTTGCACATGAAAAAACAGGTATAGATATTAATCCTGGGGCAATAATTGGTGAATATTTTTGTATAGATCATGGTACGGGTATTGTCATTGGTGAAACAGCGGTAATTGGACATCACGTAAAACTGTATCAAGGTGTAACGATTGGAGCGAAAAGCTTTGATTTAGATGAAAATGGTAATCCTAAAAAGAGCGGTAAGAGACATCCTAATATCGGTAATCATGTCGTAATTTATGCAAATGCAACAATACTAGGTGGAGATACTACAATAGGTGATAACAGTATTATTGGTGGTAATACTTGGTTAATTCATTCTGTAGAAGAAAACTCAAAGATTTATTATCGGTAATGGTTGACATGTTTGCTAAAAGATAGATAATCAAATCACAAATTGATTGGAGAAATAAACATGACGGATATGTTATATAAAAATATAAAATGGATTATTTGCATTATTTGTGTAGTATTATTTTTAACTTTAGCAGAAGATGTTTTCTCAAATGATATTATGCATGGCGATATTGTTGGCTATAACCTTGTTTCTTCCTATTTAATAAGAAACTCTACAATTCCTTTTGCAAAAGCAATAACTTGGTGTGGCAGTGGCTTATGTTTTACATTACTAACGTTATTATCACTTGCAATATTTAAAAGTAAGAAAATTAGTTTAATGATTCTAAGCAATTTAATCATTGTGACAATCTTGAATAATCTTTTGAAATTTATTTTTCAAAGGCCTAGACCTACAGAACTTAGAATGATTCATGTAACAGGATATAGTTTTCCTTCTGGTCATTCAATGATTAGTATGGCATTCTATGGCTTACTGATCTACTTGATTTATAACACAGTAACAAATCAATATCTTAAGTGGGTATTAATTGGTTTCTTATCCTTATTAATATTATCTATAGGTATCAGTAGAATTTATTTAGGCGTGCATTATACAAGTGATGTGTTTGCTGGATTTCTCATTGCTATCTCATATCTAATATTATTTATTAGTATTGCGACAAAATATGTAAATTTATCAATTAAATAAAGAAATAAGATCTCTCTAGTTTAATGGAAAATTAGAGAGATTTTCTTTTGGAATGATACAAAATATTGGGACTAAAGTAAGAAAAAAGAAGAAAAATCGAATAAGAAGAAAAAAATGAAAATTTTTTAAAAAAAGTGCTTGCAATCGACTTTTTTTAATAGTAGTATATTGGAGCACTTGCGTAGATGTGGGAGGTTGCCGGCACGCTGAAGAGCGTTGTAATGATAACCGGGGAATTTCCACGGAGCAATCTGTTAATACATAGACAGAGTGAATACAAGGAGGAAAAATTCATGGCAAAAAATTCTGTAAGAATTCGTTTGAAGGCTTACGAGAACAGGAACTTAGATGCTGCTAGCAAGAAGATTGTTGAAACAGCAACTAGCCACGGTGCTAAAAAAATCGTTGGACCTGTTCCACTTCCAACAGAAAGAGAAGTAATCACGGTTTTACGTGCTGTACACAAGTACAAGGATTCTCGTGAACAATTCGAAATTCGCACACATAAGAGACTGATTGAAATCATCGGTCCTAGTGCAGAGACAATCGATGCATTAAGCAGACTTGATTTACCAAGCGGTGTTGACATCGAAATCAAGTTATAAGAAAGGAACCGGGTGATATAAATGAAAGGTATTTTAGGACGTAAGCTCGGCATGACTCAAGTGTTTACTATCGAAGGTGAACTAATTCCAGTTACAGTTATCGAAGTAAAACCAAATGTTGTGTTACAAAAGAAAACAAAAGAAGTTGACGGTTACGAAGCACTTCAACTCGGCTACGAAGATGTATCAGTATACCGTAGCAATAAACCTGCTGTAGGACATGCTGCTAAAGCAAACACTGCTCCAAAGAAATATATCAAGGAAGTTAAAGCTGACGAACTTTATAACGGTGTTGAAGTTGGTGCTGAACTAAAAGCAGATGTATTTGCAGCTGGTGATGTAGTAGATGTTACAGGAACATCTAAAGGTAAAGGATATAGCGGACAAATCAAACGTAACAACGGTAAGATTGGTCCTAAATCTCATGGTTCTGGCCACCACCGTCATGTTGGCTCATTAGCTACTAACGGTCGTAACAACGGTGTCGTAAACAAGGGGTTAGTACTTCCTGGACAAATGGGTGGTGTTACAACTACTAATCAAAACTTAACAGTAGTTAAAGTTGATGCTGAAGAAGGATACATTCTTGTTAAAGGTAATGTACCAGGCCCACGTAAAGGCTTAGTTATTGTTAAGACAACAGTTAAACCTGTTAAACAAGTTAAGGTTGACGAATTAGTTTCTTATAAAGGAACAAGCGTTCAAGAAGAACTTGAAAAAGTAAATGAAGCAATCAACGAGGAACTTGCAAAAGAAGCTGCTGAAAAAGAAGCTGCTGAAGCTGCTAAGAAGAAAGCTGCAAGCGAAGCTCGTAAAGGAAAGTAGAGGAGGTAAACAATGTCCAAGATTGATGTATACAATCAAGAAGCAAACGTGGTTGGTTCAATCGAACTTTCTGATGAAGTATTTGGAATCGAACCAAACCAACAAGCTATGTACGATGCAGTACTTGTTTACCAAGCTGGTCTAAGACAAGGTACACATTCTACATTAACTAGATCATTTGTTTCTGGAACAGGTAAAAAACCTTTCCGTCAAAAAGGAACAGGTAGAGCTCGTCAAGGTTCTACACGTGCTACACAATGGAGACATGGTGCAATTGCATTTGGTCCACATCCACGTAAATACGGTTACAAACTAAACCGCAAAGTACGTCAATTAGCTCTTCGCAGTGCATTAAGCGAAAAAGCTATGGAAAGCAATATGACAGTTGTTGAAAACTTGTCATTTGATTCATTCAAGACAAAGAACACTATCGCATTAATGAAAGCATTTAATTTCGATAGAAAGACATTATTCGTTGCTGATTCAAGCGAAGATTACGACAATGCATACATTTCTATGCGTAACATTCCAAACGCTCTATTAGTTAGCGTTACAGAATTAAACGTATATGACATCGTAAATGCAGATAAGATTGTCTTCACAAAGACAGCAGCTGAAAAGGCTGGGGAGGTATTTGCATAATGAATGCCCATGAAATTATTATTCGTCCAATCATCACTGAAAAGACAATGCGTCAAAACAGTGAAGAGAATAAAGTTAGCTTCGTTGTAGCAAAAGGAGCTAACAAAACATCAGTAGCAATCGCTATTGAACAAATCTATGGATTCAAGCCTGAATCTGTTAATATCATGAACGTTCGCCCTAAGAAAAAGAGAGTTGGACGTTATGTAGGAAAAACAAGTGCTGTTAGAAAAGCAATTGTTAAACTTCCTGAAGGAAAAGACATCACTCTTTTCAATGATATTAGCAAATAAGAAATATTAGATATCGGAGGAAAATCGCTATCTCCGGAAAATTGCGAAAGGAAAGAAAAAAGAAATGACAATCGTTAAGTACAAGCCAACGAGTAACGGACGTCGTAATATGAGCACTCTTAGCAATGATCGTATTACAAAGACAACTCCAGAAAAAAGCCTCGTTGTAGCGAAAAACGGTAAAGGCGGACGTGGTAACACAGGACGCATTACTACACGTCATCAAGGCGGTGGCGCAAAACAAAAATACAGAATTATTGATTTCAAGAGAAACAAGGACAACATCGAAGGTGTTGTAGCAGCAATTGAATACGATCCAAATCGTAATGCAAACATTGCTCTTATCAACTATAGAGATGGTGAAAAACGTTATATCATCTGCCCACAAAACTTAAGTGTTGGCACAAAGGTTATTAGCGGTGAAGCAGTTGATATTAAAGTTGGTAACGCTATGCCTCTAAAGAATATGCCAGAAGGTACATTCGTACATTGCGTAGAATTAACTCCTGGTCGTGGCGGACAAATGGCAAGAGCTGCTGGTTGTTCTGCTCAAATCTTAGGTTTCGACGGACCATACGCAACATTACGTTTAAGCTCTGGCGAAATCCGTAAAGTATTAAATAACTGTCGTGCAACAGTTGGTATCGTAGGTAATGAAGATTACAACCTTATTAACTTCGGTAAAGCAGGCCGTTCTAGATGGATGGGCATCCGTCCTACAGTTCGTGGTTCTGCAATGAACCCAGTTGATCACCCTCATGGTGGTGGTGAAGGTAAGACACCAGTTGGACGTAAATCACCAATGACTCCTTGGGGTAAGAAAGCTATGGGTGTTAAGACTCGTAAGAAGAAAAAGGCATCTAATGCTCTTATCATGACAAGAAGAAACGGTAAATAACTGAAAGGAGAAATGTAAAATGTCAAGAAGTGTTAAAAAAGGACCTTTCTGTGATGAAAGCCTTATGAAAAAAGTTGACGCGCTAAATGCTGCTCATAAAAAAGAAGTAATCAAGACATGGTCACGTCGTTCAGTCATTTATCCTAGCTTTGTAGAACATACATTTGCTGTACATAACGGTAAAGAACATGTACCTGTTTATGTAACTGAAGATATGGTTGGCCATAAGTTAGGCGAATTCGTTCTAACTCGTAAATATGGCGGACATGGCGACGATAAGGTCAGCAAGTAATGATGGAGGAGAAATAAGATGGATGTAAAAGCAACAGCGAAAACAGTTCGCTGCACTCCTCGCAAAACACGTTTGGTTTTAGACCTTATTCGTGGCAAGGATGTAGATGAAGCACTCGCAATTTTAAAATTCATGCCTAATCAGGCTGCTGTAGCTGTAAGCAAAGTCGTTAAGAGCGCTAAAGCTAATGCTACACATAACCATAACTTAGACGAATCTAAGTTATACATTAAGAGCTGCTATGCTAACGAAGGCGTTGTATTAAAGAGATTCATGCCTCGTGCTAAAGGTAATGCTGCTCAGATTTTGAAGAGAACTAGCCACATCACTGTAGTGGTTAGCGAAAGATAAGGGAGGAAGATCACGACATGGGACAAAAAGTTAGTCCAATTGGTATGAGAGTTGGCGTTATCCGTGACTGGGAATCCAGATGGTATGCTGACAAAGCTGATTTTGGAGATCTTCTAAACGAAGACATCAAAATCCGTAATTTCATGAACAAAGAACTTCATGATGCTTATATTTCTCGCGTTGAAATCGAACGTACAGGAAAGAAAGATTGCAAAGTTATCATCCGTTGCGCTAGACCTGGTGCAGTAGTTGGTAAGAATGAAGACGGCAAAGACCGTATTGAAGTTCTAAAAGCTAAACTTGTTAAATTAACAGGTGGCAAAAATATCAAGATTGAAGTAGTTCAAATCGCTAATCCTGATTTAGATGCAACAATCGTATCAAGAAAGATTTGTGAACAACTTGAACAACGTCAATCATTCCGTATTGCTCAAAAGAAAGCTATTCAACAAACAATGCGTTCTGGCGCTAAAGGAATTAAGACATTAGCTAGTGGTCGTTTAGGAGGAGCTGAAATCGCTCGTTCTGAAGGTTACTCACAAGGTGTTGTTCCTCTACATACATTACGTAGTGATATTGACTATGCAATTAATGAAGCACATACAACTTATGGTAAGCTAGGCGTTAAAGTTTGGATTTGCCGTGGTGAAGTATTACCTGGACAATGGGTAACTGAACCAGAAGCTCCAAACCGTCCTCAAAGAGACAACCGTCGTAATGGCCGTGGTGGTAGAAACGATCGCAGAAACAACCGTCCAAACCGCAAGGCTGAAGGCGCTGCTCCAAAAGCTGAAGTAAGCGAAAAGAAAGCTGAAGGAGGTAATGAGTAATTATGTTAATGCCTAATAGAACTAAATATAGAAGACCTCATCGCCTAAGCTACGAAGGACGTGCTAAAGGTGGACGTGAATTAGCATTCGGACAATATGGTCTAGTTGCTGACGAAGGTGCATATATCAGCTCTAATCAATTAGAAGCTGCCCGTGTTGCTATGACACGTTATATGGACCGTGGCGGTAAAGTTTGGATCAAAGTTTTCCCTCAATTAGCTAAAACTAAGAAACCTCTAGAAGTACGTATGGGTTCTGGTAAAGGTGCTCCTGATCATTGGGTAGCTGTCGTACAAAAAGGAAGAATTTTGTTCGAAATCGCGGGTGTTGATGAAGCAACTGCTCGTGAAGCTCTACGCCTTGGCGCTAACAAGCTATGCGTTAAAACCCGTTTTGTTAAGAAAGAAGAGGGTAAATAAGCATGAACGTTAAAGAAATTAGAGATATGAGCAACGAAGAACTTGTAAAAGAAGTTGCTGCATTAAAAGAAGAATTATATGGTCTACGTTTCCAACAAGCTACTGGAGGATTAGAAAATCCAGCACACATGAAGGAAGTTAAAAAGACTATCGCAAGAATTAAAACAGTTATCACAGAGCGTGAAAACGCAAAGAGTGAGTAAGGGAGGCTAGTAAGATGGAAGAAAGAAATACCCGTAAGGTACTTCGCGGCGTTGTTGTTTCTGATAAAATGGATAAAACAATCGTTGTCGAAATCGATACTACAAAGAGTCATCCTTTATATGGAAGACAAGTAAAATATTCCAATAAATTTAAAGCTCATGACGAGAACAATGAAGCTAAAGTCGGTGATACAGTAGAGATCATGGAAACAAGACCTCTATCAAAAGACAAGCATTTCCGTCTCGTTAAGATTGTAGAAAAAGCAGTAATTCTGTAAGCGGAAGGAGAAAGTCATGATTCAAAATGAAAGCAGATTAAAAGTTGCTGACAATACTGGTGCTAAAGAATTACTAGTTATCCGCTGTCTTGGAGGCAGTAAACGTAAGTCAGCTAACATTGGCGATATCGTTGTTTGTGCTGTTAAATCCGCTATTCCTAACGGAAGCGTAAAACAAGGCCAAGTTGTTAAGTGCGTAATCGTTCGTACTTCATATGGTCTTCGCCGTGAAAATGGTAGTTATATTAAATTTGATGAAAATGCTGCGGTTATCATTAAGGAAGATGGTACACCACAAGGAACACGTATTTTCGGTCCTGTAGCAAGAGAACTTCGTGACAAAGGTTACATGAAGATAGTTTCTCTAGCTCCAGAAGTTCTATAAGGAGGTCGCGTCAATGAAGATTAAAACAGGCGATACAGTTAAGGTCATCAGCGGCCATTACAAGGGAACAGTTGGAACAGTTAAGGCCGTATCTCCAAAAACAAATAAAGTTATTGTTGAAGGAGTAAACCTTGTTAAGAAAGCATTAAAACCTACTCAAGCTAATCCAGATGGAGGCATCGTTGAACACGAAGCTGGCATCGATGCAAGTAACGTTATGATCTATGACGAAAAAGCAAAGGTAGCTGGAAGAGTTGGTTACTCAGTTGATAAGAACGGTAATAAAGTTCGTGTTAACAAAAAGAGTGGAAAAGAAGTTAAGGAGGCTAAGAAATAATGAGTCGTTTATTAGATAAATATAAAGATACAGTTAAGCCTTCTTTAATGAAAGAATTCAATTATTCAAGTGTTATGGAATGTCCAAAACTTGAAAAAGTTGTTATCAACCTTGGTGTTGGTGATGCAATTGAAAATCCAAAGGCTCTTGATGAAGCTGTTGCTGAATTAACAGCTATTGCTGGTCAAAAACCAGTAGTTACAAAAGCTAAGAAATCAATTGCTAACTTCAAACTTCGTGAAGGTATGTCTATTGGTTGTAAGGTTACATTACGTGGTGAACGTATGTATGAATTCCTTGATAAATTAATGAATGTATCTCTACCACGTGTTCGTGACTTCCATGGTGTAAGTGCTACAGCTTTTGATGGCCGTGGTAACTATACATTAGGTGTTAAAGAACAATTAATCTTCCCTGAAATTAATTTCGATAAGGTTAACAAAGTTCGTGGTATGGACATCGTTATTGTTACAAGCGCTAAGACAAATAAAGAGGCATATGCATTGCTACAACAACTTGGTATGCCATTCGTTAAGAAAGGGGCATAATCATGGCTAAGAAGTCAATGAAGATTAAAGCCGCACGTCCTGCTAAGTATTCAACAAGAGCTTACACACGTTGCGAGCGTTGTGGACGTCCACACTCTGTATTAAGCAAATATAAAGTATGCCGTATTTGCTTCCGCGAATTAGCTTATAAAGGCCAAATTCCTGGTGTTAAAAAGGCAAGTTGGTAAGGAGGAAATTGAACCATGAATATGACAGATCCAATCGCCGATATGCTTACAAGAATTCGTAATGGCGTTCAAGCGAACATGGAAACGGTTGATGTTACTCCGGTATCCAAAGTTAAGACTGAAATTGCTAGAATTCTAAAAGAAGAAGGCTACATTGCAAATTATTCTATCACTGGTGAAGGTGTAGAAAAGAAAATGGTCATCACATTAAAGTATGGCCCACATAAAGAGAAAGTTATCTCTGGTATTAAACGTATCTCTAAACCTGGTCTACGTGTTTATGCTAAAGAAAATGCTATTCCAAAAGTTATCAATGGCTTAGGAATTGCTATCATTTCTACTAGCAATGGCATGATGACAGATAGAGAAGCTCGTAAACAACATATAGGCGGCGAAGTTGTTGCCTATGTATGGTAATAAATAAGGAAAGGAAATAGAAATGTCACGTATCGGAAACAAAGCGATTACCATTCCTGAAGGCGTTGAAATTACAGTCGCTGAAGGTAATGAGGTGACGGTTAAAGGCCCAAAGGGAACATTAACAAAGACTTTTAGTCCTGTTATTGGTATCTCAGTTGAGGACGGAACCGTCAAGGTTACTCGTCCTAACGAACAAAAAGTAACCAAACAATTACACGGAACTACTCGTGCAATCTTAGCTACAATGATCACAGGTGTTCATGAAAGCTATACAAAAACATTACAGATTGTAGGTATTGGTTACCGTGCTAATGTACAAGGAAAGAAACTTACAATGGGACTTGGTTTTTCCCATCCTGTAGAATTCGAAATCCCAGCTGATCTTGAAGTAGTTACACCAGATGCTAACACAATCAACATCACTGGTATTGACAAACAACACGTTGGTCAATTTGCTGCTATCGTTAGAGCTGCTAAGAAACCTGAACCATATGGCGGAAAAGGTGTTCGTTATAAGGATGAACATGTTCGTCGTAAGGAAGGTAAGACAGCTGCTAAGAAGTAATGGGAAGGAGTAAAACATGTTAAAGAAAACAAATAAAAATGCAGAACGTTTACGTAGACATGCACGTGTACGTAGAATCGTAAGCGGAACTCCTGAGTGCCCAAGACTTAACGTGTTCCGTTCAAACAAACATATTTATGCACAAGTAATTGATGACACAACAGGCAACACACTATGTGCAACAAGCTCCGCTAATTTAAAACTAGAAAATGGTGGAAATATCGAAGCTGCGAAAAAAGTTGGTGCCGACATTGCTGAAAAATGCAAAGCTGCAAATATCGAAGCTGTTCGTTTCGATCGTGGCGGTTATGTGTATCACGGAAGAGTCCAGGCTTTAGCAGATGCTGCTAGAGAAGCTGGCTTAAAGTTCTAGGAGGGGGAATACAATGGAACGTAAACCATTTAAGAAACCACGCGAACCAAAAGAGTTCGACGATGTAGTAGTCTCCATTAACCGTGTCAGCAAGACTGTAAAAGGTGGACGCAGAATGCGTTTTGCGGCATTAGTTGTTATTGGTGATCATAAAGGAAGAGTTGGATTTGGTATGGGCAAAGCTGCTGAAGTACCAGATGCAATTAAGAAAGCAACAGAAGCTGCTAATAAAAATGTATTCTCTGTATGCTTAGTAGAAGACAACCGTACTGTTCCTCATACAGCTCTAGGAGTTCATGGTGCTAGCTCAGTTATGCTAAAGCCAGCTGCTCCTGGTACTGGAGTTATTGCAGGTGGTGCAGTTCGTTCAATTCTTGAATTAGCAGGTGTTTCCGATGTTTTATCTAAAGTTATCGGAAGCCGTACTCCTGTCAATGTAGTTTATGCAACTCTTGATGCATTAAGAAGCATGCATACAATTGACGAAGTAGCTAAGATCCGTGACAAGAAAGTTGCGGAAATCCGATAAGGGAGGTAAAACACATGAAATTACATGAACTAAAAGCAACTGAAGGTGCTCGTTTCACTTCTAAACGTATCGGAAGAGGCCAAGGAAGTGGCACAGGTAAAACTTCTGGTAAAGGTAATAAAGGTCAAAACGCTCGTTCTGGTGGCGGTGTTGCTATCGGTTTCGAAGGTGGACAAACACCATTATTCAAAAGAACACCTATGCGTGGATTTACAAACTATACTCGTAAAGAGTATGCAACAATCAACGTTGGTGATTTAAATTGCTTTGAAGATGGCGCAGTTGTTAACTTTGAAATCTTAAAGAACGCTGGTATTTTGAAGAAAGAACTAGATGGCTTAAAGGTTTTAGGTGAAGGTAAACTTGAAAAGAAGCTTACTGTTCAAGCTAAGAAATTCAGCAAATCAGCTGAAAAAGCTATCGTAGAAGCAGGCGGAACAGCCGAGGTGCTCTAACCATGTTTGGTACGTTCGCCAGCATGTTTAAGAATAAAGAAATCCGTAATAAGATTTTCTTTACATTAGCAATGCTGTTGATCTATCGCATTGGTTCAGCAATTCCAGTACCGGGTGTTGATTCAGCTAAATTAAGTGCTCAAGTATCAAGTAATTCTATCTTAAGTATGATGAATTTACTTGGTGGTGGTGCATTTGAAAAAATGTCTGTATTTGCACTAGGTGTTGGTCCTTATATTACTGCTAGTATTATTATTCAGTTATTAAGTATGGATGTTATTCCATACTTAACTGAATTAAGTAAATCAGGTGAGACAGGAAGAATTAAGAGTGATCAAATTACACGTTACCTAGGTGTTGTACTTGCATTCGTACAATCATTCTCAATGGTATATGGATTCGATAAGCAATATGCAATACTAGAATCAAGTAACTTATCAACTTATTTCTATACAGCAACAATCCTTACAGCAGGAACAATGTTCTTACTATGGATTGGCGATCGTATTAGTTCAAAAGGTATTGGTAATGGTATTTCTATCATTATCTTTGCTGGTATTGTATCTAATATTCCTGCTCAATTCACTCAAGTATTTAATATATTGATGAGTGGCAATGCTCAAGGAGCACAATTCAGTGGAATTCTTGAGTTTGCATTATATTGTGTACTATATCTAGTTATTATTGTTGGCGTTGTTATTATGCAACTTGCTCAACGTAAAATTCCTATTCAGTACACATCTAGTTCAGGAGCAAAAGCGAATGACATCACTTATCTTCCATTTAAGATAAACAGTGCTAGTGTTATTCCAGTTATCTTTGCTACAAGTATCATCACAGCTCCACAAATTGTGTTAAGCTTTGTAAATGCTACAGCATATCAAAATGTTAGTAACTTCTTAAGTTTACAAAAACCTATTGGTTTAACAATTTATGCAGTATTAACTTTCTTATTCACATTCTTCTATACAGATCTTCAAGTAGATCCTGATAAGATTGCTGAAAATTTAGGTAAGAGTGGTGCATACATTCCAGGAATTAGACCTGGTTCTGAAACTAGAACATATTTAAAGAAAGTAATTCATAGAATTACGGTTCTCGGTGCGATTGCATTAACAATCATGGCCGTTCTTCCGTATATCCTACCAATGGTAACATCTCTACCTACATCTGTATCAATTGGTGGTACTGGTATTATTATCGTAGTTGGTGTTGCAATGGAAACTATGGCGCAATTAAAGGGTCAATTGACTCAAAAACAATACCGTGGTTTCTTAAAATAGGAGAAATAAATTGATGAATATTCTGATTATGGGGCCAGCTGGTGCTGGTAAGGGGACAATGTCAGATCGCATCATTCAAGACTATGATATTCCGCATATTTCTACTGGCGATATGCTAAGAGAAAATGTAAAGAATAATACAGAGCTTGGACGCGAAGCGAAAGCATATATGGATGCTGGTAAATTAGTACCAGACGAGTTAATCAACGCAATGGTTGAAGATCGTATCCAAAAACCAGATGCAAGTAGGGGATATTTGCTTGATGGATACCCTAGAACACTCGTACAAGCAGAAAATTTTGAAAAAATTAGCAATTCTATTGAAAAAGCTATTGATATTGTGGTAGCACTTGATGTAGAATTTGATACGCTGGCTAGACGCATTACTGGTCGACGTATCTGTCCTAATTGTAAAGAAATTTACCATATAGACAGCAAACCGACAAAAGTTCCAGGCATTTGTGACAAATGTGGTACACAAGTGATTCAAAGAAGCGACGATACAGTCGAACAATTGAAAGTAAGAATGGATGAATATGAAAATAGCACAAAGCCAGTTATCGATTACTATTCATCTAAAGGACTTGTAAAACATATTAATGCATCACAAACTCCTGAAGCAGTCTATGCTCAAGTAAAAGAAGCTTTAGGAAAGGTTGCATAATACATCTCTAAGCGAGACTTTTTAAGTCTCGCTTGAGGCGTATCATGAGAAAGAGAGATTAAATGGGAAAACAGGATGTCATTGAAATTGATGGTATCGTGGAGGAAACACTTCCTAATGCCAATTTCAAGGTGAAACTTCAAAATGGTCACGAAATCCGTGCTCACGTTGCTGGTAAAATCCGGATGAACTACATACGCATTTTACCAGGGGATCGGGTTACCGTGGAAATTTCGCCTTATGACTTAACACGTGGGCGCATAACATATCGGCATAAATGACCGAAGGTATTACACAGGAGGAAATCATGAAAGTAAGACCATCTGTAAAACCGATTTGCGACAAGTGCAGAGTGATTAAACGCAAAGGTGTTGTAATGATCATTTGCGAAAATCCAAAGCATAAGCAAAGACAAGGTTAATCGAAAAGGAGAAATTGAACTATGGCACGTATTGCAGGTGTTGATATTCCAGCGAATAAACGCGTTGTTATATCTCTAACCTATATTTACGGTATCGGACCTACAACAGCTAAGAAGATTCTAGCTGAATGTGGTATTAGTGAAGATATCCGTACAAAAGATTTAACTGATGAACAAGAAACAGCTATCCGTCAGAAGGTTGATGCCATCAAAACTGAAGGCGATCTTCGTCGTGAACGCGCATTAAACATCAAACGTTTAATGGAAATTGGTTGCTACCGTGGTATTCGTCACAGAAGACAATTACCAGTTCGTGGACAACGTACTCGTACAAATGCACGTACTCGTAAAGGACCACGTCGTACTGTAGCTAACAAGAAGAAATAACGGGAGGATTTGAAAATGGCAAACAATAAAAGTGCGGCCGGAAAAAAGACTGTCCGTAAGAAGAAGAATAGACGTAATGTGACTAAGGGTGTTGCTCACATCCATTCAACATTCAACAATACAATCGTAACTATCGCAGACGAAGCAGGAAACGTTATTGCTTGGAGTTCTGCTGGTGCATTAGGATATAAGGGTTCTCGTAAGTCTACACCTTATGTTGCTCAACTATGTGCAGAAGCTGCAGCTAAAGCTGCTGTTTCACAAGGAATGAAGACTGTAGAAGTAAACGTTAAAGGACCTGGTCCAGGACGTGAAGCTGCAGTTCGTTCACTACAAGTTGCAGGTCTTGATATTACAGCTATCAATGATGTAACACCAATTCCTCACAACGGATGCCGTCCACCTAAACGGCCACGTGGTTAATTTTTAAGACAGGAGGATGAATGCATGCAAAAATTTGAACGCGCCGATTTTGAAGTTAAAGAATATGTAGAATCAGAAAACTACGGTAAATTTGTCCTATCTCCATTAGAGAGAGGGTTCGGTACGACAATCGGGAATGCGCTACGCAGAGTACTTTTGTCCTCATTGCCAGGAGCTGCTGTATACTCTATCAAAGTTGATGGAGTATATCATGAGTTCACGACAATTCCAGGAGTACGTGAAGACGTATCAATGATTATTCTTCAATTAAAGCAATTAACAATGAAAATTGAAGATGATGAAATTTATACACTTCAAATCTCTGCTAAAGGACCATGCACTGTTACAGCTGGCGATATTATTTGCCCAGCTCAAGTAGAAATTCTAAACAAGGATCTTGAAATTGCTCATCTTGAAGCAGGTGCTTCTTTAGAAATGGAACTACATGCTAAAAATGGTCGTGGTTATGTTGGAAGTGATATTAACAAACAACAAAACCAAGGTAATTCACAAGGTATTGGAACTGTTTATACAGATTCTATCTATACACCTATTAACAAAGTAGCTTATGATGTTCAACCAACTCGTGTTGGAGAAGACTCTAAATATGATTGCTTAACTATGGAAATTTGGACTGATGGTTCAATTAATCCACAAAAAGCGTTATCTATGTCAGCTAAAATCTTAATTGATCACTTAGATATTATTTCTGGTATCAATGATGATGTTATGAACATGGTAAGTGTACTAAAAGAGAATGGACCTGAAGTACCAGTTAAAGGAACACAAACAATGATCGAAGATTTAGATCTATCTGTTCGTTCTTATAACTGCTTAAAGAGAGCAGGTATTCAAACTGTCGATGAACTAACACAGAAGACCGAGGATGAGATGATGAGAGTCCGCAACCTCGGAAAGAAATCATTAAAAGAGGTTAAGGAAAAGCTCGAAGAATTAGGTATGGGCTTTAAGTCCTTCGAATAAGGAGAATTTAAAAATGTGGAATCGTAAATTTGGAAGAAACGCCGATCACCGCAAAGCTATGCTCCGTAATCTTGCTACATCTGTAATTCTCTATGGACGTGTTGAGACTACTGAAGCAAAAGCAAAAGATATGCGTTCGGTTGTTGATGAACTAATCACTTTAGGTAAAAAAGGTGATTTAGCTGCTAGAAGACAAGCTGCTGCATACATTCGTAATGTTGTAGCTGATGAAAAAACACAGCAAACAGTTCTACAAAAGTTATTTGATGAAGTTGCACCTAAATATGCTGACCGTAACGGTGGATACACTCGTGTTGTAAAAACTGGTACTCGTCGTGGTGACGCTGCACCTATGGCTTTCATTGAACTAGTATAGTTCAGTCAAAGGATAAGAAAGGTAGTTGGGGAAACCTAACTACTTTTTTTGTATATTTGGCTAAATAAGCAATATTTGATAAAATAATAGTTAATCGTTTTATTTCATCAAATAAACATAGATAAACGATTATATAGATAAATAGAGTTTTATATATATTTAAGGAGACTTAGTATATGAAGAAAATATTAATGATACTTGCAACAATAATGTCTTTTACATTAGCTAGTTGTAAGACAACAAAACAAAAAGAAATTATAGATAATGTAGCGAGTTTTACACCTACTGAATTACCAGAAACAGATAATGATTATGAAGATTATGCTAATCACTTATTAATTCTAAAAAGTTCATCTTCTTATACTGTTGGTGTAAAAAATTCATATACACTAAACTACAGTGATGATACTAGTACGGAATATAGTTTTGATGGCATTCTAGAGGCTGAAAACGTGTCAAATAACCCGACTGCACATATTACGGAATATATTAATGGTGATGGCTTACAATCGTCCGTAGAAGGCTATTATTACGACGGTAGACTATATAACAACTATAATGGTGTTACATACTACGAAGACATGGATTATGATGCTTTAGTAGCAGTATTACAAACACCTATTTCGATACTAACATTAAAAGAAGATGAGATGGAAGATATTTCTAAATCTTCTGATAATGATGTCACAACTTATACTATTTCTTTAACTGATGAAGCTAGTAGTAATTATTTCTTGAATCATTATGATATATCTGGAATATCTAGCTATGATAATGTAACTGTTGATAAAGGTACGATTAAACAATCATTTAATAGCCAGGGTTATTTTGTTGGTGAAGAAGCTTCTTTTACAGCAAGTGTTACAATTGATGATTTGACGACTACAATTAGTTACACAAGCAGTGTTTCTTATATTAAAATCGATGAAACTGCTGTAACCATTTCTGATAGCACTAAAGAAGAACAAGCTGAGTATGTTGCATTTGAAGATATCGATACTGATAGCATTTCAGATGCTGATGTTGAAAGTGATGCTCCAGGAGATACTGTTACGGAAACTTTCCAAAAAAGACTAGTAAATCGTTTGAAATATACAAAACAAGAAGATGGCACATATTTAACAGAGTATAATGATAACGAGTCTTATACAGTTGATTTTGAGAATCACCAATTTATTTATACAAATTATTCTTCGAAATATGTATACAACTGGAAAGGTGATACAGGAGTATTTGGTACATCATGTAATTATGACTTTGATACAGAGCAATCTAGCTCAGATTGTGAAGAATCAGTTGTTGAAATGATCAAAAATGTTAAGCTGTATTTTGAAATGGAACTATATTATTGTGGCTTATCTCTAGATGAATTAGTCAGTGAATAATATAATAAATAATTAGAGGTGGGTTATGAAAAACAAACGTCTTGGGGAAATGTTAGTTGATGCAAAAGTTCTATCTAATGAACAGGTTGAAGAAGCAGTAGCTTTACAAAAACAATCTGGAAAAAGACTTGGAACTGTATTAGTAGAAAATAACTTTATATCTGAAAAACAGTTAATAGATGTACTTTGCTTGCAGCTTGGTATTGATTTTATTGATTTAAATAAAGAACAAATTGATCCATATATGGCAAGTATTATACCAAAGGAAATTGCGGTGCAATATCGTATAGTCCCTGTAAAGATGGAAAAAGAAAAGCTTGTTTTAGCAATGGAAGACCCTTTAAACTTCCGTGCTTTAGAAACAGCCAAACAAATTACAAAGCTTAAGATAACCCCTTATATTGCCTATAGTAACGCTATTACAAGAGCTATTTCTGTCCTTTATGAAAATGAAGGTGCTTCTATTGCAATTGAGCAAATGAAGGAAGAAAGAGGCATTAACGCTACATATGAAGAGGTTGCACAGAGAAAAGAAATCCAAGATGCAAGTTCTGCTGCTCCTACAGTTAAACTCGTTAATTCTATTTTAGATAGAGGTATATCAGAAAAAGCGAGTGATATCCACGTAGAACCAAGAGAAAAGGATGTTCTTGTTAGAATAAGAGTAGATGGTCGTTTAAATGAAGTTTTAACTATTCCTAAGCAACTACAAGAAGCAGTTATCTCTCGTTTTAAAATTATGTCTGAAATGAATATTACAGAACATCGTGTTCCACAAGATGGTAGAGCACAAGTTCGCAGTAATGAAGGTAAATTAATTGATTTACGTTTAAGTACATTACCAACAATTCATGGTGAAAAAGTAGTTATTCGTATCTTATCTCGTGATAAGAAATCTTTAAATCGTAAAGGTATTGGTATTACAGATAAAGATAATGAAAAATTCTCTAGAATATTAAAGAATAGTTCAGGAATGATTATGATTGTAGGACCTACTGGTTCTGGTAAAACAAGTACTCTATATACAATGATTGAAGAACTTAAGAGTGATTCAGTAAATATGATTTCTTTGGAAGATCCAGTAGAATTCCAAATTGAAGGAGTTACACAAGTTGCGATAAATGAAAAAATAGGCTTAACCTTTGCGACAGCTTTAAGATCTTGTTTAAGACAAGACCCAGATATTATTTGTGTTGGAGAAATTCGTGATGGTGAAACTGCAAGTATCGCGATGCGTGCAGCAATGACAGGTCACTTAGTATTAACAACAATTCATACAGAAGATGCAGTAAGTGCAATTGATAGATTACGTGATTTAGGTGTAGAACCATACTTAATTGGTGGATCACTACGAGGCGTTATTTCACAACGATTAGTAAGAAAGATTTGCCCAAACTGTAGAGAAGAAGTTAAACCTGATCCAGTATTATTAGACTTAGCAGGTATGAATGCGTATAATAGCCATTTCTATAAAGGCAAAGGTTGTTATATGTGTTTTGATAGTGGATATCGTGGTAGAACAGGTGTCTTTGAAATCTTACCAATTAATGCAAGATTAAGAGATGAAATATCACGTGGTGCAAATGGTACAGAACTCAGAAAAATCGTTATGGAAAACCATGATTTTGTACCAATGATTGTAAATGGTAGAGACTTAGTAAGTTCTGCAGTAACAACATTAGAAGAAATTGTTAGCAAAGTAGTTACTGTTCAATAGGGATGATGATATGAATAGCTATAAATATAATGCTTTATCTGCAGATGGGGTTAAAGTTAAAGGAATTATTGAAGCTGTTGATGAATATCAAGCAGTTGAAAAAATAAAAGAGAAATGTCCAATTGTAATTAGTGTTGATGAAGTTCAAAGTACTAAAATGAATTCAATACTCAATAAAGAAGTTGGAAAAAAAGTTGATAGCAAATCTTTATCTGTAATGTGTTCACAATTTGCAATTATCTTAGAAGCTGGAACACCTTTAAATAAAACAATTAAGATGATTGCATCACAAACAGAAGATAAGAAATTAAAGAAAATGCTAGAAAATGCATATGATGATGTGACTTATGGTAGTACATTAGAAAGTGCTTTTCGTAAGAATTATGATGGCTTACCAGAAGTTTTTTTAGAGACGATAAAAGCTGGTGAACAATCCGGTAATTTACCTGGCAGTTTTGCAAATATGCAAAAATATTTTGATAAATCATTTAAGACTACACAAAAAATAAAGTCCGTTACAGGATATCCTTTATTTGTCCTTTGTGTCGCAATCGTAGTTGTAATTGTTGTTATGGTTGTTGTAGTGCCTACCTTAACAAGTGTATTTGGTGAGCTAGGTGGAGAACTTCCTTTGATGACAAGAATGTTAATTGCTACATCAGAATGGTTTGCTAAATGGTGGATTATACTTCTTGGAATTATATTAGCAGCCTATGTTTTATATAAATTAATGACAAGTACAGAAAAAGGACAAATTAGAAAGAGTGAAAGAAAGTTACGTTTACCAATAATCGGAAATATAACAACATTAACCAATGCCCAAGAATTTGCTAATACAATGGCATCTTTACTTGAAGCAGGATTAACTGTTGGAGATGCTCTTAGAGTAACTTCTAGATGTATTACAAACTATGCTGTAAGTAAAGAAGTTTTTGCGATGGCAGAAAAAGTTGAAACAGGAACTTCCTTAAGTGAAGCGATGAGCAAAAGTGAATACTTACCAACAACTTTAAAAGAAATGACAGGTGTTGGCGAAAAAAGTGGCGAACTCGTTAAAACACTAAAGACCATAGGGGATTATTACGCTAATGAGTCAGATTATGCGATTAAAGCAGCGTTAGATAGACTAGAACCAACATTATTAATTTTATTAGCTATTTTTGCAGGTTATATTGTTATATCAATTTATTTACCAATGTTTACAATGTATAGTATTTTATAGGAAACATCATTATGGAAAACAAAGAGAATTACAAAATATCACAAGATAAAGCAGAAAGAATTATGGGCGATTTACGCACAATCTTTGATGTCGTTCGTATTTTAAAAGCAGAAGAAGTTGCTGGACAAAAAGAAATAATTGATTGTCCTGAACCATGTATGTGTTATGCATATTGGAAGAAAAATAAAACATGTGAACATTGTATTTCTTTGAAGTCTTTAGAAACAAAGAAAGATTTTGCTAAGATAGAATTTTGTGATGATAGTTGTTTTCAAGTTTTTTCAAAATATTATGAAGTAGATGGCAAACCATGCGTAATGGAAATGATTAAAAAGTTGGATGATAGTACTTTTATTGATCCTAAAGGCTATAATCACCTCATGACGAGCTTTTCTGTCTATCATGATAAATTCTATAAAGATGGCGTAACAGGTGCCTTAAATCGCTTGTATTACGAAGAAAAGATTAAACAAACAACAGAACAATCAGGTGTTGCAATTTTAGATATAGATGATTTTAAATCATGTAATGATAGCTATGGTCATAAAGCTGGTGATGAAGTTTTAAAGACGGTAGTAAAAGTGATTTCTCAGAATGTACGTGAGGATGATGCAATTATTCGCTTTGGTGGTGATGAATTTTTAATTATACTACCAGGCATAAGAGCGAAAAGTTTTGATTTAAAACTTGAACATATACGTTCTACAATTCATGCGTCTGTTATTCCTGGCTATGGTAAATTACAAGCTAGTGTTAGTATTGGTGCAGTTATTACAGACGGAAAAGAAACAATTGAAGAGAGTGTAACCCGTGCTGATAAGTTAATGTATCTAGCAAAAAACAGAAAAAATAAAGTTGTTACAGATTGGGATAATGAAGCAGAAAAACAAAGTATTTTAATGAGTGATAGTGATAAACCACTTATTTTGATTGTAGATGATGCTGAGATGAATCGTATGATTTTACAAGATATCCTAGAAGATTCTTATCGTATTGTTGAAGCAAAAACAGGTAAAGAAGCATTAGAAAAAATAAATTATTATGGGCAAGAAATTGCACTAATGTTACTAGATATTGTTATGCCAGAAATGGATGGTTTTGAAGTATTAAATCATTTATACGAAAATGCTGTATTGGATAATTTACCAGTAATTATTATCAGTAGTGATGAAAATAATGATTCGATAAAACGTGCATATGAATTAGGTGCTGCCGATTATATAAGAAGACCATTTGATGCGGATGTAGTAAAAAAACGTGTATCAAATATTATTAGACTTTATCAAAGACAAAGAAAACTACAAGTAGAAATACGTCAACAAATTGAAGATAACGAGAAAATATCAAATATGATGACGGGTATTTTAAGTCATATTGTTGAATATCGTAATGGTGAAAGTGGACCACATGTAATTCATGTAGAAGAAATCACTAAAGTCTTATTAGAGTGCTTATCGAAAGAAAGCAGTCAATATCATTTTACTGATGATGATAAGAAGATGATTGTTGAAGCAAGTGCTCTTCATGATATTGGTAAGATTGGTATAGATGAAAAAATCTTAAATAAACCTGGAAAATTAACAAATGAAGAATATGAAATCATGAAAACTCATACTCTAATTGGAGCATCTATCATAGAACAAATGGATATTTATAAAGATGAACAGTTTGTACATTATATTTATCAAATTTGTAGATGGCACCATGAACGATGGGATGGTAAAGGCTATCCAGATGGATTAAAAGGTGATGAAATTCCTATTTCTGCACAAGTTGTATCAATGGCTGATGTATATGATGCTTTAGTCAATAAAAGAGTGTATAAAGAAGCTTATTCTCATGAAGAAGCAATAAAAATGATAGTAGAGGGTGAGTGTGGATCATTTAATCCAATACTATTAAAATGTCTAATGTTATCACACGAAAAGATAAAATTTTTAGAGAGCCCAGAGCACGCGGGGGGGGTCACGTTGGATACACATTTAAGTGAATCTGATGAATGATTGAGACAACAATTACACTATAATAATCTTACATGTACTAAAAATTAGGTCTATTTCGTGGTAAAATAGACCTAATCATATTTTTGGAGAATTTATTATGGATATTAAAGAATGCTATACACTAATAGGTGGGGACTATGAAGATGTTTTAGGCCGATTAAATAGTGAAAAACTCATTACTAAAATCGTAAAAAAATATCTAGATGATACCAGTTTTAATGATTTAAAAGAAGGCATGGAAACAAAAAATATAGAACTAGCTTTTAGAGGTGCACATACTTTAAAAGGAGTATGTCTAAATTTAGGATTTAAACAAATGACACATGAAGCAATAGAGTTAACAGAAATACTTCGTTCTGGTACTTTTACTGGTACTGAAGAACTATTTGAAAAGTTAACAGAAGCTCATATTCGAACAATTGAAGGAATAAAAAAGTTGGATTAATACTATGGAAACGAGCCTAGCAATATTAGAAAAAACATTAGATGATGTTAAAGAAAGCATCATGATAATTGATAGAGATACATTTGATGTAATCTATGCAAATAAAATTGCTAGAGCTAGTTTTTATAATGAGCAAAACAATCAAAATAAATGTCATGAAATGAACGCTGGATTAAATGAACAGTGTTCTTTTTGCCCACTACGAAATGAAGATAATAAAGAAGTTTGTATTAAAAGTAACCAAAGAATTTACTCGGTTAATATTAAACTTGATCAAGTAGATGATAAAAATATAGCTATTGAATATATCAAAGATGTTACACAAGAAAAAAATGCAAAAAAGATATATAAAAAACAAATTAAATCTATATTGGGAAGATATAAAGATTCTCAACTTGTTATCTATGCTAATTTAACAAGCAACCATATCTATTCAGTATCAGGACGAAAAGATTTAATCAAAGAGTGTGATTCAAACAAGTCATTTGATGAGAATATCAAAAAAGTCCTTAATCGCATTAAGGATAAGTATGAAAATGATAAAATGAATAAAATAATGAGTCGTGATTCATTAATGGAAGCGTGTGTTCAAGGAAATACGGTATTAGAATATGATGCAAAAATGCTTCAAAATGATGGCATTTCACATTTGACACTTATCGGTGCAAATCTTTTTATCGAACCTATAAATGGTGATACAGAAGTTATTGTCTATACGAGAAATATACAAGATGTTTTCTTAGAAGAAGATAGATTATACCGTAAGCTAAATGAGCAACAAGAAAATTTAATCAGAACAGAAAATATCATATCTACAGCTGGTATTGGTACATGGATGATTACGCTTTTTGATGATGAAGAACCGAAAATGTACGCTGATAAAAAAATGCAGGAATTATTAGCGATTAAAGATGATAATTTAACACCTGAAGAAATATATCAAGCTTGGTATAGCAAAATTGATGAAAAGGAAATACCAAGAGTTTTAACGTGTGTTGATCGTATGCTTAAAGGTGAACAATCAGAAGTCACTTATTTATGGAATCATCCAGAACTAGGAAAAATATACGTAAGATGTGGTGGTAAAGCAGAAAAAGTACTAAATAAAGGGTATAAACTAAGTGGATACCATTGTTATATCTATGAAATTGTTGAAGCAGAATTAAACCACCAAAAACAAGTGAAAGAAAACCTACAAGTTATATCGGCAATGAATGATACATATGCTGCGATTTACTATGTAGATTTAGATAAAAATACATATAAATCATTTGCAAAAAATAAAGAATATCAAGAATATACCGAAACTATTGAAAATAGTGATATCTATGATGGTTTAATAGATGCATTAATAACTAATTTTATTGATGAAGATAAACGCGAACAAGTTCGTAGTAATTTTGATCGTGAAGGCATAAAAGAAAAACTAATTAGTCGAGGAAAATATACTTTTAGAATAAAAATATCAGATAAAATCAAAGATTATAGTGTTTTTGAAGTGAAATTAGTCGCTTGTTTTGAAGAGGATAAGCATGAATGCGTAATGGGAATTCAATGTATTGATAAAATGCTTTCTGTAGAATTTCTAAAACAACAAAGACTAGAAGAAGCATTAAAGGAAGCTCGTAGTGCAGATGAAGCAAAATCAATGTTTTTAGCAAGAATGAGTCATGATATTCGTACACCAATCAATGGATTAAAAGGAATGATTTCTATTGCTAAAGAAGAAATAGATGATAAAGATAAAGCTATTCAAGATTTAGATAAAGCATTGAATGCAGAAAAACTATTAGAAAGTTTATTGAACGACGTTTTAATGATGAGCAAAATTGAAGCAAATAAGTTTCAAATTGTATATCAAAATGAAAACATCAGAGAAATATTAGAAGAAGCTATAGAAATGCAACAAGAATCTTTAACAGAAAAGAAATTAGAGATTCAAAAAGAAATTCATATTGAAAATGAAAATGTAAAAACGAGTAGAGTTGCTTTATCTAGAATATTACTCAATGTTATTAGTAATGCAATTAAATATAATAAACAAAATGAAACAATAGAAATATTGCTAAATGAAGAAAAAATGGATGAGAATCAATCAAACTATGTTTTTACAATCTCAGATCATGGCATAGGAATGAGCAATAATTTTATACGTAAACATTTATTTGAACCATTTGTACAAGAAAAACAAGATGCTAGAACTTACTATAGTGGCGTAGGTCTAGGAATGTCTATCACAAAAGAACTAGTAGATAAGTTAAATGGAAAAATAGAAGTAGAAAGTATAGTCAATGTTGGTACGACATTTATCATCACTATACCTATGGAACTAGGTGCTATAGAAACACAAATAGAAGAAACAGAGAAAGTTAAATTTGATTTAACAAATAAAAAGATTTTAGTTGCAGAAGATAACGATTTAAATATCGATATTGTGAAATACTTTTTAGAAAGTGCTAATGCAAATGTAATCATAGCTAAAGATGGTCAAGAAGCTGTTTCTATATTCGAAGAATCACCAACTCATGATATTGATTTAATTTTAATGGATATTATGATGCCAAATTTAAATGGCTATGAAGCTACAACAAAAATAAGATCTCTAGATAGAATAGATGCAAAAAATATACCAATTGTAGCAATGACAGCAAATGCTTTTGAAGAAGATAAACAAAAAGTACTAAATATTGGAATGAATGAATATATTGCAAAACCAATCGAAAAAAATATTTTGTTAGAAAAAATAGAGAAATTATTAGAAAAAGAAGAAATTAAAACGCTTTCAAAGCCAAAAATTAAAAAAACTAGAAAAAAATTACAAAAAGTAGTTGACTAGAGGCAAGAGTTTGGGGTATTATCACTAAGCAATCAAGCGAGGGCGGTTAGTTCTGAGATA
>CAVAZS010000014.1:0-27135 GCA_963593385.1 Lachnospiraceae bacterium
ATTTAAGAGCATATATCCAGTTTATCAATACTGGTATAGCAACTAATGATTTTACGAAAGAAATAGAAAATACAGTAATAGAGCAAAAGAAAGATAGTGTTGAAAGGAGAAGATATATGACTTTCCAACAAGAACTACAAAAGAGCCAAAAAGAATGGTATAAGCAAGGAGTAGAAAATACAAATAGAATTGCAGTTATTGGATTCTATGAAAAAGGGTCATCTGTTTCTGACATTGCTGAAGTATTACACCTTTCAATCGAACAAGTCGAAAAAATATTATCTTCTAATTCAGATGATTCTAATAGTAATGAGAATAACTAATTATGAAATCACTATTTGAATATGATCTCCATAAAATGCATGTTGATTACGTTAGGCAATGATTTAAGCAAGGACTTGAAAAATCGATACAATTAATTAAAACAAGTGCAGTGTTAAGTTTTCATAAAAAAAATGAATTTACTAATGAAGAAATAGCAATTATTGTTGATTTACCTTTAGAAAATGTAAAGAAAATACTATCATCTAAAGAAGAAACTAATAATTCTGAAGTAAGGTAAATCGACTAATTTTTGGTGTCTTACTATGTGTCAAGCAAAATATCTGTACACTTTTGCATAAAGTTATTAATTTTATTTGCAAATCTCGTCGAACCATGGTAACCTAATAAAGCAATTATTGAGTTAAGGAGGTTTTGGTCATGTCTAGAGTTTGTGCCATTTCTGGTAAAAAAGCTTTATCCGGTAACAACCGCAGCCATTCTTTACGCGCTACACGTCGTAAATGGAATGTTAACTTACAGAAAGTTCATATGATTGTTGATGGTAAACCAACAACAGTTCGTATTTCCGCTCGTGCTTTAAAAACACTTAAGGGTGGATCTAAAGTAAAAGCTGCTAAAGCCGCATAAATCTATTAAAAAAGATTTCCTATTTTGGAAATCTTTTTTTATCGTTCGATTCAATGACTAATACTTTACCTTTATGAACAATAAGTTTTGCTGGTTCTTTTTCTATTTCATTCGATAAGCCTAATAAATCACTTATTTCTAATGTTTTATGATCCAGTAAATATTTTGTATTTATCCAAGAAATAACACTCTCTTCACAAGAAAATACAGATATATATTGATATTCTTTATAAAACTCATATTCACCAACAATAAATGCCATTAGTTTATTGTATTCATCTACAAATGTAATTTGATTAGGATATGCTTCACATAATCGTATATTTACAATTTCGTGATCTAATCTTCCTCCTAAGCCACCATAAACAATGATTTTTTTATATCCTAAGCAAATCGCTTTTTTGATTGCATGCTCACTGTCACTATCATCTTTTATAGGATTAAGAATTTCAATATTTTTAGCATATTCACGAATCACATCAAGATCACCTTGTTCAACAGAATCAAAGTCCCCTATCGCTTCAACCATTTTTATTTTTTGTTGCGCTAAAGTTAAAGCTCCTTTGTCTACACCAATATAATCATATTCAGGATTATATTGAATTTGACTTGTAAGTTTTAAAGCTATAATACAATTTTCACTCAAGAGATTTCACCGCTTTTCGAATATCATTTTTAAAAATATAACTACCGGCAACTAATACATCAGCACCTGCTTCTTTTACTAGTTTTCCTGTTTCTTCATTAATGCCACCATCTACTTCGATATGAGCATCTATATTTTCTTCATTTAACATTTTTCTTAATGTAGAAATTTTATCTAAAGAAGATTCCATAAACTTTTGTCCACCAAATCCTGGTTCAACAGACATAATCAAAAACAAATCAAAATTGTGAAGATATGGTTTAAGCACTTCTACTGGTGTACCAGGTTTAATTGAAATACCTACTGTTTTACCTTGTTCATGAATATGTTTTGCTAAAGAAATGATTTCATCATGTTTACATGTTTCGTAATGAAATGTAATATGATCTGCTCCAGCTTTAATAAATACATCACTAAAAAATGCAGGATCAGTAACCATTAAATGAACATCTTTATATAAAGGACTAACTTTACAAAATGCTTTTAATATATCTGGTCCAAACGTTAGATTTGGCACAAAATGACCGTCCATCACATCAAAATGAATCCACTTTGCACCAGAATCATTTAACTCATCTACTTGATTATTAAAATGACTATAATCTAATGACAAAACTGATGGTGAAATTATCATAAATATTTTTGTTTCCTTTCTTGTATCATTTGTAATACTTCTAGGTAATGGTCATACCTTCTTTGTGGAATTTTACCTTCTTCAACACATTTCTTGATAACACATCCTGGTTCATTTTGATGAACACAATCATTAAACTTACAACCAGTTAAATATGGTCTAAAATCAGGTACACAACTAGCCAATTCACTCGCTTCTATATGACTAAAATCTAAGGCACTAAAACCAGGTGTATCACATACGAGACCTCCAGCAACTTCGTGAAGTTCATTGTGTCTAGTTGTATGCTTACCTCTTCCTAAAGCTTTAGATATTTCTTGTGTAGCTAAATGAAAAGCAGGATCTAATGTATTTAATAAAGAAGATTTACCAGCTCCAGATTGACCTGTTAATACAGATATCTTTCCTTTTAATAATTCTTTTAATTCTTCATTAATCTTCCCTTTTTCTGTGCAAATAACTTTCATTTGTCCATTACGATATTCATCGATTTGTTTTTGAAAATCTTCAGGAATTCCCTTATCTATTTTTGTAACGATAAGTACAGGTTCAATATCTGCATGCATAATCAAGAAAGATAGTCTGTCAATTAAAGTAGAAGAAAAATCAGGATCTTTCATACTCATAACAATCAAAGCTTGATCAACATTAGATACACTTGGTCGAATCAAATGATTTTTTCTTGGTAAAATTTTTTCAATCGTATAGACTCCATTACGCAATTCTACTTCTACTTCATCACCTGTTGAAGGTGTCATTTGTAAACGAATCTTACCCATAAGAATAGCTTGTTCGATTGTATGATCTTCTAAAAGAATTTTATATTGTTTTGATACAATGCTTAATATTTTTGCTCTCATATTTCTTATTAATAATAATACAAAATAACATAATTATCTTCACGTTGTGTATATTCACTACCTAATTCTGGTTCTGTTTTAATAACTACACCCGTTTGAAGATTAGCAATTTCTGTTTCCGATAAACTTGAAGTATCTAAGTTACTTGCAAGAACATTCGCACCCAACTCTTGTAATACTTGTTCTGCTTCTTCAATTGTCATACCTTCTAGATTGCCTGGAATAACAATTGTAGGATAACTTGCATAAACTAAGCGAATCTCAGTAGTATTATCAGGATTAAAACGAGTTCCTGCTTCTAATAATTCTTGACGAATTACTTCACCTGCTTTAGCTGTTTCCGAATATTCTTCTACAGTCGTTACTTTTGTGTTCTTGTATTTTTCAATACCATTACTATTTTTCTTACTAGATATATCTTGTGTCGCATCTGTGATGTTCCATCCTACATAATCATCCGCAACTTCTGCTATACCACTAGAAACAACAACTGTAACCTTACTACCTTTTTCTATTTCACTACCAGCTTCAGGACTACTTTCTATAATTTGTCCTTTAGAAGTAGTATCCGTTAATGTATAAGTTACATTACTTGTGTCTAATACAAGATTAACTTCAGAACATAAATCTTTCGCTTCTGTAATGGATTTTCCTAATAAGTCAGGCACAACAGAAATATCCTTTTTCGAATCGAATATACCACTTTGAATTACAGCATATCCTCCACCTATCGCCCCTAACGCAACTAGTACTGCAACAACAACTTTTAAGAATACATTCTTCTTTTTCTTTTTCGCCACAGCCGGTTTTACAACTCTTTCTCTTGTTTCATCTTCATCTACTTCTTTATAGCCTTGTTCTAAATCAGCTTGTTGAGGAGATAAAACAAGTCTTCTTTCATTTAATCTATCTTTTCTAAAACATGTTCTTAAATCATCTAGCATATCCACACAACTCTTATAACGTTTTTGTGGATCCTTTACGGTAGCTCGAGTAATGATATTTTCAATAGATTGAGGAATAGATGGATTAATTGAACGAATTGAAGGCATCTCATTACGCATTTGCATTAATGCAACTTGAACTGCACTATCTGCCTTAAAAGGTACATCCCCAGATAACATTTCAAATAAAACAATACCTAACGCATAGATATCACTTTGAACACTAGCAGGCTTACCTTTTGCAAGTTCTGGAGCCAAATAATGTACAGAACCCATAACATTATTTGCTTGTGTTACTTGTACATTTCCTTTTGCTATAGCAATACCAAAGTCAAGAATCTTGATTGAACCATCACTTTTAACAATAATATTTTGAGGTTTAATATCACGATGAATAATTCCTTTATGGTGAGCTTCAGATACAGCAGAAACTAATTGTTTTTCAATATCAATTGCTTCATCAGCTTCTAGCGATCCTCTACTTCTAATTACTTGTTTTAATGTTCTACCTGGAACATATTCCATGACAATATATCTTCTACCTTTATAATCACCAACATCATATATTTCAACAATATTAGGATGAGATAAGGTTGTCGCTGCTTGTGCTTCACGTTCAAAACGAACTAGAGACACAGGATCAGCGCATAATTCGCTCTTTAGAATCTTAATCGCAACTTCACGATTTAAAATGGTATCCATAGCCAAAAATACATCTGCCATGCCACCTTGGCCAATATGTTTAAATACTTCATATCGATTTGCAATGATGTTATTCGCCATATTCTCCCCTTTCTAAATCAATTAAGATTACTGTCACATTGTCATATCCACCAGCATCTAGTGCTTTTTGGATCATTTTCCTTACTTTTCTTGAAGGTTCCATCTTTTCATCAAACAAGATACTTTCGATATCTTCTTTTTTTACATATCCATGTAAACCATCAGAACATATTAAGAAACCATCTAGTTCTTCAATATGTGTATCAATATCCATTCTTACGCTTTCCCATACACCTAAAGCATTCGTTAATACATTTTTCTTAGGAAAGTCTTTTACTTCATCTTTTGTAATTTCACCATGAATCAACATATCATTTGCTAGATTATGATCCATTGTTAATTGTTCTATTTTTTTAGTTTTCTTGGAAAAAGAATAAGTACGTGAATCACCAACATTCATCACAAATGTACCTTGATTCGATAATAAAACACCTGTTAACGTTGTACCCATTCCTTTTAAATTAGTTTGTTCATTACCGACAGATAATATATGCTTATTTGCTGCACTGATTTCTTTACGAATCCAAGCTTTCGCATCTTTAGCGTCAACAAAACCATTATTATTTGAGAATACAGAAGAAAAATGACTTATCGCTAAAGAACTTGCAACGTCTCCTGCCTGTCCTCCACCAATTCCATCACATACAATTGCTAGTAATTCTCCAGCAGAACTCGTCGCAATGACATAACTATCTTGGTTAATCTTTCTTACCTTTCCTGTATCGGTTGCCCCGAAATATTTCATGAAATATCTTTATTCCTTTCATGTTTTGCACGTAATTGACCACATGCTGCATCAATATCATCACCATGTTTTGAGCGTAATGTAGCTTTTACACCATGTTTCATTAACATATCGTAAAAATGTAATGCTCCTCTTTCATCTGTACTCTTATAACCATGTTCATCTACTGCATTATAAGGAATTAAATTGATATAAGCATTCATCCCTCTAATTAAATTAGCAAGTTCTACTGCATGTTTATCTGTATCATTTACACCTTTTAATAAAATATATTCAAAAGTTAAACGACGATGGTTATTTTCACTATAGCGTCTTAATGAATCCATTAATACATCCAATGAATATGCTGTATCAATTGGCATTAATTTCTTACGTAATTCATCATTAGGGGCATGTAGCGATATTGCTAAGTTATATTGATATTTACCGCTAGCAAAAGCATCAATCTTAGGAACAACTCCACAAGTAGAAATTGTGATATGTCTAGCACCGATTGCTAGTCCTAAATCAGAATTAATAATACTGCAGAAATTCATGACATTATCATAGTTATCAAATGGTTCACCTGTTCCCATAATTACAACATTGCTGACTCTTTCTTGAATTTCTTCAAGTTCTTTTTCGATATACATGATTTCGCCAACGATTTCTCCAGCAGTTAAATCTCTTTGTTTCTTTAATAAACCACTAGCACAGAAAGAACAACCCATATTACATCCAACTTGGCTAGATACACATACACTCTTACCAAAATTAAAATGCATTAAAACGGTTTCGATTGTTGATCCATCATTTAATTCAAATAAATATTTTGCCGTTAAATCTTTCGCAACTTGTTTTGTAACAAGCTTCAAAGGCATAATACAAAAGTTTTCTTTTAATACTTCAATAAAAGAAGCTGGTAAATCTGTCATTTCATCAAATGACAATACTTTTTTACGATATAACCAAGAATAAATCTGTTTAGCACGATATTTTTTTTGACCATGTGCTTCTAAAAAATTTTCTAATTCATTAATATTTAAACTATATATTGTTTGCATATTATTTATTTTAACACGCCTAACCTTTCTTTCTCATTTTTGCATAATAAAATCCATCACTATTTTCAATAAATGGGAATAGTGTTTTTTCTTCTAGAAGTTCAAATTCTTGATGTTTCTTCAAAAAGGATTGTATTTGTTTCTCATTTTCTTTTTTATTTAAAGTACAAGTACTATATAGAAGAATTCCATTTTCTTTTACATAATTTGCATTAACATCTAATAACTTACTTTGTAAACTTACTAATTCATCAATATTTTCTGGTTTTAAATGAAATCTAATTTCAGCTTTATGTCTTAAATCTCCAAGTCCTGAACAAGGAGCGTCTAATAATACTCGATCAAATTGATTTACATATTCTTCATTTAATACACTAGAATCTTGTACGACTGTTTTTACAATAGATACACCAGTTTTAAGCATTAAATGTTCAATTAATTGTACCCGCTTTTCATAGATATCTTGTGCAATGATTTCACCATCATTATTCATTAACATCGCAATTTCTTGTGTCTTCGTTCCAGGTGCACTACATGCGTCTAATACGTTCATCCCTTTTTCTACATCTAATAAAGTAGGAATTAAACTACTAGATAAATCTTGTATTAAAACTTTACCTTCTTTGAAATAATCTGTACTTGTTAAGATACCATCATATGTAAAGACATAATCATTCACAAAATGTACTTTTTCATCTTCTAATAATTCGTTTTTATCACATTTTATTGTATTGATACGGCCATAGACAATTGATCTAGTTTGATTAAACTGTGCAATTTTCTTAGCAATATCTTCCCCATAATGTGCTTTCCACATTTGTAATATCCATAAAGGATGACTCGTATTCTCGCTTAATGCTTCTAAAGTATCCTCTTCATTTTTAACAAGACCTTTTTCACTTACTTTTCTTAATACAGCATTTACAAATGCTTTATCTCTTTTTTGACTTAATTCTACTGCTTCGTTAATCACAGCATATGTAGGAATCTTGTCTAAAAAGAACAAGTGATAAATACTCATATTTAATAAAATAATCGTGTCTCTTCTTACAGAATGCTTTGCATAATCTTTCCATTGTTTATTTAGTAATGCATAATTTCTTAGTGTTCCATAAACAGTTTCACTAATAAATGCATTATCTTCATTAGAAAATTGATTTCTTTTTTCTCTAAGCAATAATGAAGCGTATCCTCCTTCATAAATTACTTGTTTTAAAATACTTAAAATATACTCACGTGCTGTCATAGATCAATTACCATTGGATTTACATCAATATGTATATTCATTTTTTTATTATCACCTGAATCTAATAAATCACGAATCACAGTTCTCATTTCATTTAAATCCTTTCCTTTCAACAGTACACGATAACGATATAGATCTTTTATTTTAAGTAACTTCACAACTCCTATTGTCTTAAAGTTTCCTTTTAAGTTATTTTTTAACCAAATTGCAATATCTTCTGCTTTCTTTTCACTTGGAGCATATGAAGTAAGAGAAATAAAATAACTATATGGTGGGTACTCACCCATATGTCTAAATTTCATTTCATTTCTAAAGAATGTTTCATAATCTTGTGAAGCAGCAGAAGTTACAGCATAGTGATCTGGATTAAATACTTGTAAAATAACTTCACCCTTTTTATCACTTCTACCACTTCTTCCTGATGCTTGCATCAAAAGATCAAATGTCACTTCACAACTTCTAAAATCCGTTCGATTTAAGCCTTCATCGCCATTCAATATACCAACAAGAGTAACACTAGCAAAATCTAATCCTTTCGCAATCATTTGTGTTCCAACTAAGATATCTGCTTCATGATTACCAAAAGCTTTCAAGATTTTCTCGTGCGAATCTTTCTTTGTTGTCGTATCTGCATCCATTCTTAATAAACGCGCATTGGGAAATGTACTTTGTACAACTTCATATAATTTTTCTGTTCCATATCCAAATGAAGTAAATCCCTTTTTAGAGTGACAATTAGGGCATTCTTTAGGTATATCCATTGTCGTACCACAAGTATGACACATTAACTTTCTTTCTCTAAAATGATAACTCATTGCCAAATCACAATGAGGGCATTTTATTGGTTCATTACAATCAACACAACGACTTACATGATGATAACCTCTACGATTAAGTAAGAGAATTACTTGTTCATTTTTATCTAGTCTTTCTTGAATCTTTCCTACCAGTTCATTAGACAATATTTCTTGTTTACTATTTTTTAATGATTTTTGCATCGAAACAATATGTGTTTCAGGTACAGATTGATTGACACGATGGTCTAAAACAAGTAAGTGATATACCTTTTTTAATGCTCTAGCATAACTTTCTAAGGAAGGAGTAGCACTACCTAATAAAACTTTACAATTGTGATATTTACCACGCCATATTGCAATATCACGACAATGATAAGATGGTTGCTTGTCTTGTTTATAGGAAGCGTCATGTTCTTCATCCATGATAATTAATCCTAAATTATCAAATGGTAAAAATACAGCACTTCTTGTACCAACTACAATACTAGCTTTTTTTGTTTTCACTAATTGATATTGTTCATACTTTTGTTGGTTATTTAAACGAGAATGATAGATTGCTAATTGCTTACCAAATCTAGCCGCAACACGTTCTATCATTTGTGGTGTCAAACTTATTTCAGGCACTAAGATTAATACTTGTTTATCTTGTTTTAGTATCTCTTCTGCCATTTGTAAATAAACTTCGGTTTTCCCTGCTCCAGTAACACCCCGCAATAAAAATACAGAATCTTTACTTTGTAAGAATTCATCTTTTACAGCTTGTTGTTCATCTGTTAAAGCAAGTGGAATAGATTTAGGAACATCTAATTGTAAAGGATTATTCTTTTCTTTTTCAATCATATTTAAGGCACCTAAATCAACTAATTTTTTAGCTTGTGTCGGATACTTTTTTCTTAAATCGGTATAACGTATTTCTTTTTGACTTAAAACATATTCATAAGCTTCTAATTGTTTTGGTGTTAAAGATATTTCTTTTTCACTAGGAACAACCCATTTTTCATAGACTATCTTTTCTTCAGTTGTCTTAGGCTTTAATACTGTCGGTAACATAACTTGATAACAAGCTATCGTTGTAGATAAAGTGATATCTTTCATATAATCTGCTAAAGCATATAATTCATCATTTAATAAACTTTCTTGATCATACACTTGCATGATTCTTTTTAATTTATAGCCAACTTTTTTCTCATAGTCTTCTAATGGTTCAGTTAACTCATAACTATTCACAACAAAGCCAACAAGAAAACGAAAGTTAAAATCTACTTGTACTCTCGTTCCCTTTACTAGTAATGAGTCATATATATAAGTAAAAACTTGATCAATAGCTCGTACAGGATGTTCTACAAAAACTTCTACAATTACCAAAAGAAAGCTCCTTTTTTTCTTTCAGTATTATACCAAGAAATATACATTCATTACATGATGAATTCTTCGAAATAGAAAAACAACTAATCGATTGACTAGTTGTTCTCATTTACGTATCTATTTGTTATTAGGAATACCAGTTTTTGTATCTGTAGGAACTAAAGAATATGTAGTAGAAGTTTGCGGTGAATTATTCGTTGATGGATTAGATTTAGACTTAATCTTTACCGTAATACTACTTTCTTTAATATCTTCGTAGTTCTTATCACCATCAACTCTATATTTCACTGTATATGTACCTGCATCTTTAGTTTTAGGAACAGTTGTAGTCCATTCGCCATCTACATAGCACTTTAATGTACCACCACTTGTTTTACCCGTAACTAGTTCTTGTTTCTGACCATTATCTGTAAGGCTATTAGCTTTTACATATCTTATCATATGTGCAATAACAAAAAGATGAGCATTTTGTGCTCATCCAATTGATCCACTCATATCTACTTTTAATAGTTGATTAAGTTCTACAGCATATTCCATAGGTAATTCTCTTGTGAATGGTTCTAAGAAACCCATGATAATCATTTCTGTAGCTTGTGATTCACTTAATCCTCTACTCATCAAATAGAATAATTCATCTTCACTAATCTTAGAAACTTTTGCTTCATGTTCAATAGTAGAAGTATCATTCTCATTAATATTTAAAGGAATTGTATCACTACGTGATTCTTTATCTAAGATTAAAGTATCGCATTCAATCTTTGCTTTAGAGTAATCTGCTTTAGAAGTAAAACGAATCCAATCTCTAAAGTTTGTAATACCACCATTTCTAGAAATAGATTTAGAAACAATAGAACTACTTGTATGAGGTGCTAAATGAATCATCTTTGCTCCAGTATCTTGATATTGATTCTTTGATCCAACAGCGATAGAAATACATAATCCTCTAGCATATTCACCAGCTAAGATACATGCAGGATATTTCATAGAAATTCTTGAACCGATATTTCCATCAATCCATTCCATTGTGCCATGTTCTTCAACTTTCGCTCTCTTTGTGACAAGATTCAAAATATTACCAGACCAGTTTTGTACACTGCTATAACGGCATTTAGCATTCTTTCCAACAAATACTTCAACTACTGCCGCATGCATACTATCTTTAGAATATTGAGGTGCTGTACAACCTTCTACATAAGAACATTCTGCATCATCATCTACGATAATAATTGAACGTTCAAATTGACCCATAGATTCAGAATTAATACGGAAATAAGATTGTAGTGGCTTTTCTAGTTTTACACCTTTTGGCACATAGATAAAGCTACCACCAGACCATACTGCACTATTTAACGCAGCTAATTTGTTATCTGTAACAGGAACAATTGTCGCAAAATATTTCTTAAAAATATCAGGATATTCTTTTAAAGCACTATCGATATCAAGAAAAATAACACCTTTTTCTTGAACTTCATCAAGCATGTTATGATAAACAGCTTCAGATTCATATTGTGTTGTAACACCAGCTAGATATTTTCTTTCCGCTTCAGGAATACCTAATTTTTCGAATGTATTTTTTACTTCTTCAGGTACTTCATCCCAACTTTTTTCTGCTTCATTAGATACTTTCTTATAATAAGTAAAATCTTGGAAATCGATATCACTTAAATCAGGGCCCCATTCTTGCATTGGCATTTTTTCAAATGCATGGAATGCTTTAACTCTGAAATCTGTCATCCATTCTGGTTCATTTTTATAAGCAGATATCTTTCTAACGATTTCTTCTGTTAGTCCTTTACCTGTATCAATAATCGATACATCTTTATCTTTAAAGCCATATTTATAATCATCTTGCGAGTATATTGCATCATTTTTTACTTCTTGCATGATTCTTCCTCGCTTTCATTAATCATATCTTCCATTGCATGCCATGCTGTAGTAGCACATTTGATACGATTTGGTTGTTTATATACATTCTTCATGATAACTGCTTCATCAAGTAAATCAGCATCATATTCTTTACCATCTGCCATATTGAGATATTCATGAATAATCTTTTTTGCTTCAGGGATTGTTTTACCTTTTAATAGTTCTGTCATTACACTTGTACTAGAAGTACTAATTGTACAAGCCACACCATCGAAGCGAACATCTTTGATTACACCATCTTCAATATCACTTTGTACAGTAATATCATCGATACAGCTATCACTAGCCATATGTTTTAATTTATATTTAGGATTATTTTCTACTAAAGTATGATTTCTTGGATATTGGTAATGATCCATAATGATTTCACGTAGAATATCTGGACTATCTAATAAATTTTTATCACTCATATCATCCCTCCTAGAAGAAAATACCTACTGCATTTTCAAGTGTTATTTCTTTCATTGCTTCAACACATTTATCTATTTCTTCTTTAGTATTGTAGAAATATAATGAAGCTCTAATTGTTGCGTCTGTACCAATAATTTCATGTAATATCTTAGCACAATGATTACCAGAACGAACCGCTATCCCTTTTGTCGATAAAAAGCTAGCCGCGTCTTGAGCAAATACACCCTTTGCATTAAAAATCACTGGACCATTTGCATTATCTGGATTATAGAATTCAATGTTATCTAATTCTTTCACTCTGCTTGCAAAATAAGCTCTTAATTCCTTCTCATAACTAGCGATATTGTCCATACCAATATCACTTAGATATTTAACAGCTGCTTGTAAACCGATAACACCTTCAATATTTGGTGTTCCTGCTTCAAATTTAGTTGGTGCTTCTTTTAGTAACATGTCACCACATGCACCAAATCTTGCATTCATTCCTCCACCTAGTAACATTGGTTCCATTTTTTGTAATAAATCATATTTACCATATAGAACACCAACACCACCTGGGCCACACATTTTATGTGCAGAAAATGCTAAGAAATCAATATCCGTATCTGTAACATCTACTTTATGATGAGGTACACTTTGTGCACCATCCACAACCATATATGCATGATACTCATGTGCTAAAGCACTTAATTCCTTGATTGGTTGTAAAGCACCTAATACATTTGTTACTTCAGCAACAGAAATCACTTTTACTTTATCATGCATGGCTTTTTTTGCATCATCCATATGGATAACGCCATCTTTACCAACAGGAATATATTCTACTTTTATGCCTATTTCTTTTTCTAAACGAAACCATGGAAGTAAATTACTTGCATGTTCATTTTCTGTAGTTAAGACTACATCGCCTTCTTTTAGCCAAAAACTCTTTAATCCATAAGCAATTTGATTCATTGCTTCTGTATCATTATGCATAAAAGCAACTTCATTACTTTTACAGTTAATGAATTTCGCTACTACATCACGTGTACTATCATATAAAGCATCTGCTTGTACTGACAAAGGATAATCACCACGATGCACATTACTTGTAGAATTTGCATAAAAATCAGTTACTGCATCAATAACACATTGTGGTTTGAAAGTAGTTGCTCCATTATCAAAATAAACAACATCAGGATGATTCTGAATCATAGGAAAATCTTGACGTATTTTTTCTACATCTAACATAATTCACTAATCTTCCTTTCCATTTCTTCACTTAATTTTTCACATAATGCTTTATCACCTAATACTCTAGTAATAGGCATTAAATAACCTGTACTAATTAAAGCGGTACAAGCTTCAACAGATAAACCTCTAGACATAAGATAATACAATTGGTTTTCATCTACTCTACCAATACTCATAGCGTGACTTGCTTGTACATCATTTTCATCTATTAATAATTCAGGTAGAATTGTTGTACTTTGACCATCCGCAAAGCTCATTGCTCGGCTTGATTGATGACTTTCTGAATGAGCAGCACCTTTAACAATCTTACCAATCGCATCGATGACTAGCTTACCTTCTTTTAACACAACACCATAGTTTTCAATATTACCTGTTGTATGTTCTGCAAAGTTAACCAGTTGCATATTCATTTCTTTTTTGTTTTTTACAAGTAATGCACTTGTTAATTTTCCTGTCGCATTTACTCCACGTAATGCCATATAAGTATTACGTTTAGTATCTGCTTCATTACATTCACCATATGCAACAACAACATTAGCATTTTGCATAACATCATATGTTTCATTTATGTCTAATAATGTTTTTGTGTCATTCCATACTAAAAACTTAATATCACTATCTTTACCTGCAAAAGAGCGAATAATGACTTTCTTTGCTTTTTCAATACGGATATATACTTCACTTGTCTCATATCCTCTAAAAGAGATTTCAATATCTCTATCCGCATGAATACAATATTCGCTATAACCGCTAGGTAAAAGAATATCTATATTCTCATGAATGCTATACATAATTATTTCCCCGAAGTACTTGCATGTACGGCACAAGTACCAATAGAAACAGGACGTTTCTTTTCTACTTCAGTAGTTGGCGTAATATTATATTCTTTATAAATCCAATCATAGCCTTCACGGTCGATTCTCTTTGCTAGCTCGCCATCTCCTTCAAGAACCATTTTTCCATCAACTAATACATGTGTTTTACTTGGTGGTATAAGTTCAAAGAAACGATCATAGTGACTGACAATAATCATACTCATCTTTGTTTCTTCTTGTAGTTTATTTACAGCACTAGCCACAATATGCATTGCGTCTACATCTAGTCCTGAATCAATTTCATCTAACATTGCTAAAGATGGTCTTAGCATTTCCATTTGTACAACTTCATTTCTCTTTTTTTCACCACCTGAGAAACCTTCATTTAAGAAACGATGGGCTAAATCTTCTTTCATTTGTAAATCTTCAATTGTTTTTTCCATAGATTTAATAAATGAGAATAAAGAAATAGGGCTTTCTCTTCTTACATTCATTGCGGCACGTAAGAAATCACTATTTGTTACTCCTGGTATTTCTTGAGGATATTGCATGGCTAAAAATACACCAGCAATACTTCTTTCATTTACTGGCATACTTAATAAATCTTTACCATCATATAAGATAGAACCACTTGTAACTCTATATTTAGGATTACCCATAATTGCGGCCAATAAAGTTGATTTACCATTACCGTTTGGTCCCATAAGAGCGTGTGTCTCACCTTCTCCAACAGTTAGACTTACACCCTTTAATATTTCTTTATCTTCGACTGAAACATGAAGATCTTTGATTACTAATTCTTTCATATTAAAGCTCCTTCAACGAGTGTGATTATAGCACATGATTGTTTCAAGTATGATAAATATGCACTCTTCTATCGACATCTCTATCTAATTGTATTAAAAATTCAGATAAAATTCAGATTATCCTAAATAATGTAAATTGCATAAAAAGGCTCATTATCATATAATATCTAAGCGTTTTTAAGGAGGCTTTATGAGCACATTTTTGAAAAAAAATTGGTTTGTGTGCATATTGGCAGTCGCTTTTGCGTCAATGAGCGTGTTCTATATATATGACACAAACAAAGGAAAACTTAAGGGAAAAAGCGTAAATGGAGAAGATGTTGTCTACTCTATTAACGATGAAGATGTAACTACTTCTGAATTCTATGACAGCTTATATAAGAGTGGTGGAATTAGTACAGTAGCTTCATTATTCCAAAAAGCAGTAGTCAATCAAGCAGTTGAAGAAACAACTGAAATGAAGACTTATGCGAATACTCAAGGACCAATCATTGAGCAAAACTACATGTACCAATATCCAACAACATATAAAGATGTATTAGGTACAACATTAAAGAGTTTAGGCTACAGTGGTTATGATGATTTGAAACAATATTTGATTGATTATCAAAAATTAATGTCCTTAGCTAAAGATTATGCTAAAGCAAATTTCGATGATTTACAAATCAGACATATTTCTTACATCCTAGTTCAATTCAGTGAAGATAGTGAAAAGAGTGCTACAGCAAATGAAGATGAATCAAGCCGTATGCAAAAAGTTGATGATGCATTAGCTAGTGGTCAAAGCTTCTCTGTAGTAGCTAGTGAATATTCTGAAGATTCAAGTACTGCTAGTAGCGGTGGAAGACTTGGAACAATCGATAAAAACACTTCTAACTTAGATAGTGCATTCTTAGAAGCAGCATTAAGTCTAAAAGAAGGAGAAACAAGTGATTGGGTATATTCTTCTAACTTTGGATTCTTCCGTATCAAGTGTGATTCTGCTAGCGTAGATACATTAGATGAATTTGTAAATTCACCAGTTGAAACAGCAGCTCCTACACCTAGTGCAAGTGCTGAAGCAACAGCTGATCCAAGTGCATCCCCTACTGCTACAGTAGAAACAATCACAGAAACAACTGATCCATATGAAAGCTTATTATCTTCTGATACAACAATCACACCAAAGGCAATCTTTGCTAAAGCTGAAGAATTAGGTATGGATTTCGGTGATAACGAAACACTTGAGTCTGCATTAAAGACATATTATGGAATTGAGGAATAAGGAGATCAAGATTATGAAAAATAAAAATATCGTTTTACTTGCATCATCTTTATTAGCATTATCTACAATTGCAGGATGTTCTGATGCAACAGCTAGTCTAAAAAACAAATCTACAGCAGTAATGAAGGTTGGTAATACAACAATTACTAAAGGTGAAGTTTATTCAACACTATTTGCTAGTTATGGCTATACACAAGCTGTAACTGATGCAAAACATGTTATCGCAAATAACGAAATCGAAGTTACAGATGATATGAAAGAACAAGCAGATAGCATTGTAGAAATGTACAAGAGCTATTATGGTGATCAATTCACTTCTATGCTAGAATCAAACAACCTAACAGAAGATGAATACAAAGAAACATATATCACTAGCTTACAAACTTCTGAATTAACAAACAAATATATCGATGATGAATTCGATGCATTAGTTCTAGAATATACACCAGTTAAAGCAACTATCCTTTCTTTCACAGAAGAAGATAAAGCTGATAGTGCATTAAGCGCATTAAATGATGGTAGTATGACAGCTAGTGAAGCTGCTACAGAATATGAAAGCAGTAAAGATGGTTCATCAGAAATCGTTACAATCAATACTACAGATTATGATTCTGAAGCATTAGCAATTGTTAGAAGTAATTCATCTGATGATGGATGGGCTAAAGTAACAAGTTCTTCTAGTGGAACAACATATTTAATCCATGTTGATGATACTGATGCAAATAACTTCAAAGATGATTTCAAGAGTAGCATTAATAGTACAGATGCTGTAAAAGATGATGCAGTTACATATTTCTTCAAGAAATATAACTTCCATGTATATGACATCAACCTATATAACGCTATTAAGGAAAATAATCCTGAAGCATTAGTTCAAGACTAAAACAAGTTAGGGATAGGTCAATCGACCTATCCCCTTTTTTTACTTTTGTAGTAATTCAAATATATTCATTATTAGCTTGAAGCACGCTCATCTGCCGGTAAATTTTTAAGGAAGATTACAATAAATGGCAATGTAATAATTGAAGATATCGCTTCTGATAAAGCTTGAGCAATTTCTAATCCAAATAATCCATATAAATTTGTTAATAGTAATAATACAGGAATTAATACAATACCACTTCTTAGACATGCTAGAAATAGTGCAGATCTAGCTTTGCCAATGGATTGAAATAGCATATTACCATAAAGCGTAATAGGCATTAACCATAGACCTAGACATTGATAACGTAATGCCTTCTCACCAATTTGAATAACTTCTACATCATCTCTAAATATTTTGACTAGATTACTTGCGTTCATATAGCCAAATAATCCAAGTATTGCCATCATGGCTAGTCCCATAACAAAAGTTACAATAAAGCCTTTTTTTACACGACTATAAATACCTGCACCATAGTTAAATGCACTAACTGGTTGAAATCCTTGACCAATACCCGTCGCAACACAGAATAAGAAATTACAAATTCTACTAACAATAGAAATTGCCGCAATAGCCGCATCTCCATATACTCCAGCACAAGAATTTAATACCATTGTACTAATCGAATTTAATCCTTGACGAGCAAGTGAAGGACTACCAACAGATAGAATAGAAGTAAATACTCTAATATCTTTTGTAATATATTTAAAACCAAATTGACTTTGTGTTTTACCTTGTAAGTAAGGAATTAATAAGATAAACCAACTGATATATTGGGATATTGCAGTAGCTAACCCTGCCCCAGCTATGCCCATATGGAATACATTTACAAATAATGCGTCCATAAACATATTTAATATGCCACCAGAAGTTAAACCTATCATGGCATAAAATGCTTTACCTTCATAACGTAAGATATTGTTCATTACACAAGATGATGTTAATGCTGGCCCTGCAATTAAAATATAAAATGCATATGTTCTAGCATAAGGAAGAATTGTTTCTGTACTACCAAATAAATACATAACTGGATTCATAAATACTAGACAAATAACCATGACAATTAATCCTGCTAATATTGATCCATAAAAGCTAGTTGAAGCATATTCTCTAGCACTTTCAATATCATGTGCACCTAATTTTCTTGATATATTACTACCTGCACCATGACCAAACATAAACCCAAATGCTTGTAGTACAGACATTAAACCAAATACAATTCCTGTTGCACCACTTGCACTAGTTCCTAGTGTTCCAACAAAGTATGTATCTGCCATATTATAAATATTAGTCACTAGCATACTAATGATTGTAGGAATACCTAACATTAGTACAAGTTTTGCGACAGGTGTTTCTGTCATTTTTTTATATTGTTCATTCACCGTATTATCCATGTTTACCCTCCTATTAGATATTTAATTGTATTACATTATGAAAATTAAGAAAGGTACTTTTTTTCTATAAAAAAAGTGCAAATTCATGCACTTTAGTGTCCACATCCACAACTATGAGCTTCTGTTGAGGATTTTAATGTTCCATTTAAGTATGCTTGTACTGCTTCATCAGCGTTACCAGAAACATTACCACATACTTCAATTCCAGCACCTTGTAAGATTTCTAACATTGGAATACCTAAGCTACCGCAAATGACTACATCTGCTTTTAATGTAACAAGTTGCTTTCCTAATGCACGATGTCCTTCAGGATCAGCGGAAATTACATATGAATCTACAACCTTTGAATCTTCTACTTCATAAACTTTAAATTCTGGTGTTTGTCCGAAATGTTGGAATATTTCTCCATCTAAATAATTAACTACAATTTTCATAATACCTCTTTCTAATATTTTCCTTGTTTGCTTTTACGACAAGCATTACGACTATTTTCTTTTTTCTTATCAGTAACAATAGAAAATCTAGGTCCCTTTTTTCTTAATTCTAAGTTATATAAACCATTTGCTCTAGTTACAGAACTTACTCTTTTTGCACTCTTAATTTGTTTCATATTCATTTATCCCTAAAGATTATAACATAGTTCTTCTTTTACACCATTACTATGCATTTTGCTATAATAGAACTATAAATTGGAGGAAAAACTATGTGTGTATTTTGTAGTATTGTAGATCATACTATCCCTAGTAAAGTTGTATATGAAGATGATGATGTCTTAGCAATCTTAGATATTAATCCATTAAGTAAAGGTCATACAGTTGTCATGCCTAAAAAACATGTAGCTAGTTTACTTGAAGCTGACGAAGAAACTGCTTCTAGAGTAATGCATGTTGTTCATAAGTTATCTAAACAAGTCACAACAAATCTAAACGCTGATGGATGTAACATTTTAAGCAATTGTAAAGAAGCTGCTGGCCAATCAGTAGACCATATGCATATTCATATTATCCCTAGATATAATGGTGATAATACAATTGAATTGCATCCTACAACAGAAGCTATTGATTTAGATAAAGTTCTAGAAACAATTACTCACTAAGCAATCTTGAATGATTGCTTTTTATGTACTCTTGTACTACTTTTTGAAGATAATATTTACCATTTTGAATCGATTCTTGTTTGTCTATTCCCTTACTAATTTCTATCGCTTCAATTTGATTATCTTCTAATGTTTCTTTAGACAATTTGCATATACCACAAAATACAATGATTTTATTATTGTGTGAATGTGCTTTAATCCCACTAAATACTTTGCCCATTAAACTTTGTTCATCTAAGCATCCTTCACCTGTAATGATTAGATGACAATCACGCATATAATCATCAAAATGAACTAGCTCTAAAAAGCCTTCTATACCACTAGTAATATGACCGTTTAAAAAGGCAACACAACCTAGTCCTGCTCCTCCTGCTGCACCTGCTCCTTTAATTTTTGTACAACAATAACAATCTCTTTGCATAACTTTTGCAATATGCTCTAGTCCACTATCTAATAACAGAATATCGCTACTAGAAGCACCTTTTTGTGGGCCATAGATATATGCTGCACCTTCTTTACCATATAAAGGATTAGTTACATCTGTAAGAATCGTAAAAGTAGAATATAGTACTCTTTGATCTATTGTAGATTTATCTATCTTACTTACATTACATAGAGATTTACCTGTTGGAATAAAAGATTCATGATTTTCGTCATAAAATTTTACTCCTAGTGCACTAGCCATACCAGTCCCACAATCGGTAGTCGCACTACCGCCTAAGCACAAATAAAAGTTTCGACATCCTTCATTTAATGCATCAAGTATGAGTTCACCAAATCCATAAGTATTACTTGTTAAAGGATGTAAGCCATTTTGTTTTGTAAGACCACTACTTTCAGCAATTTCAATAACTGCAGTAAAATCATCGATAATGCCATAACTTGCATCAATGATTCTTTGATCAGGAGAATGAACTTGAACTGTTTTCTTTCTACCTTTTTTGATTTCTAAAATACAGTCCGTGCTTCCTTCACCACCATCCGCAATAGGAAGTTCTATAATTTTTTCTTTTGTATATTGTTTTAATTCAGTAGAAATAATTTCTGTTACTTCATGAGAAGTCATACTACCTTTAAAACTATCTGGTATAACAACAATTGACATAAACTATTTCTTCAATAAACGATTCAGCATAACTTCACGAGCTTTATTTTCTAATGTATCATCTAGTTCTTCTAGTTCTACTTGACCATGTCTTTTCTTTAATGCTCTTTGAAGTAAGATATCCGCTACTTTAGGATTTTTAGGAAGTAATGGACCATGCATATATGTTGCGATGACATCATCATTCATAAATCCTTCAGTACCATCATTGTAAGTATTACCATGTCCTGATAATACTTTGCCTAAAGGAGTAGACACATTCTTTGTTTGACCACCATGGTTTTCAAATCCTACAATCTTAAATGTTTCATCATTGATTGATGTTTCAACTACAATATTTCCAATACAACGATGATCTCGATCTGTACTTTCTGTATAATAATCAAAAATATTTAGACCTTCTATCTTTTTGCCATCTTGATCGAGATAATATTGTCCAAATAATTGATAACCACCACAAATTAATAAAAATGTTGTGTGATGCTCTAGAGCTTCTTTAATACTTTCTTTACGTTTTAATAAATCTTCAAAGATTAGATTTTGTTCATAGTCGGCTCCACCACCTAAAAAGAATAAATCATAATCATCAATATTCACTTCTTCATTTAATGTACATGTTTTAACAGTTACATCTATATTTCTTTTTTCTGCACGAGTTTTAAGAACTTGGATATTTCCTTTATCTCCATATAGATCCATTAAATCGTTATACATCCATAATATTTTTAGATCCATATTACTTTTCTTCCTTTCTTAAAATAGCACGTGTCGCATGTAATGCAGTATATGTACACATCACATAACTATTCATATTTGCTTCATTTAAATAATGAATTGCCTCATGACTATCTTCAATTACTTTTATTTTATCTTCTAAACCTTCATATTTTAGTCTTAAGGCAATATCATATGCTCTTAAACCACTGCATACAATTTCATGAATATTAGGTTCATTTAGTCTTTCAAAGTGAGCATCCCAAATCCAAGAAACATCATGACCATCTTGATCATTATCATTTAAGAAAATACAAATATTCTTTTCTTCACTATGTGAATTAATTTCTTTCATGACTTCATTAGCACCAGTAGGATTCTTAATTAGATTGATTACACATGGTTTAGATAAATTAAAAGTCTCATTTCTACCTTCTTTTAATTTATATGTACTAAATACTTTATTTGCATTTTCATAATCTAAATTTAAAGATTTCATTACAGTTAATACAGAAGCACAATTATAAATTGCATAGATTGCATTAATAAAAGAATGATATTCTTTTCCTTCTACTGTAAAAGTGTGATTTTCTTTATCAATCTTTTCTACTAATACACTAGGTTCAATTTCACCATAATGATCATTAGCACATATAAATCTGCCGATATGAGAGTATTGATAATATTCATAATGAAGTCTATTACCACATCTTGGACAGAATTTACCTTCACTAGCTTCATCAGTTTCTAATTGACTATCTTCATTTTTCGCAATAGAAAATAATAAAGATTTCGCTTGAGGCGCATTATCTTTTAGTCTCAAGACATTAGGATCATCGCCATTAAGAATAAGTGTACCTGTAAAATCTTTTGTAACAGACATAATCTTACGGATAATTGTCTCCATTTCGCCAGCTCTATCTAATTGATCGCGGAAAAAATTCGTTACAACCAAATGTGTTGGATGTAAGTTAGCAAATTGTCTATATAATGTTAATTCATCGACTTCAATGACCATCGCATCTGCGTGTATTTCATAATGAGAATCCGCATTCGTTGCTAGTAATGTAGCGATACCTACATTCAAATTATCACCACGATGATTATTAATTACTTTTAATCCAGAAGCTCTTAAACTTTCTGCAATTAAATTACTTGTAGTCGTTTTACCATTTGTACCTGTTACTAAGATGACAATTTTTGGCATCTTAAAACGTTTGATAAAATCTTTATCTAATGCAAGTGCTACACTTCCTGGCAAAGATCCTCCTCTACCAAAAAGAGATAGTATTTTATGTGTTCCCTTAACGATTCCTAATTTAATATCCATATCATCACCTATATTTTTGGTTTATAGAATTGTCTACCTTCTAAAGCAAATAATTTACTTGTCCATTCACCTGGTTTTACTTGCCCTAAAGCTTGATTTAATGTATTAATTCTTGCGTCAATATTATCAATAAAGCTTAATACTTCCGCTTCTACTAGCTCTGGTAATACTGGTGAACCAAACTCATATTTACCATGATGACTTAAAATCATATGACGAAGTAATATAGTTTCTTCATTATCTTCTAGATGATTTTCTTTTGCGACTTCCATTAACCAACCATGGCATATACTAATATGACCTATTAGTTTTCCTTCTGTACTATATTCGCCACCAATTAAACCACCAAGTTCAACTGTTTTCCCCATATCATGAACAAGTACTCCAGACACTAGTAAATCATAGTTTAATGTAGGATAAAGTGAACATAACGCTTTAGCCGTATTTGCCATACCTAATGTATGTTCTGCAAGTCCTCCTACATATCCATGATGTATCTTACTTGCGGCAGGATAAACAAAGAATTTAGCATCCACCTTCTTAAACATTTCTTTAACAAGTATTTTTAAATTTTGGTTTTGAATTGTATCCATTAAATTGAAGATTTCATTTCTTAATACTTGTTCAGAATAGTGACTAGTTTGTAAATAATCAGACATATTTAATGTAGTTTGATCTAGTGGTGTTAGACTATTTACTCTTAGTTGTAATGCCTTATTGTATAAAAGTACTTCACAATTTACTTGTACAACTTGTCCAACTACAGCAGCTTCTTCATCACTACTTTTTACATCCCATAGTTTTCCATCTATTGTACCTGTACTATCTTGTAATACTAAATTCAAGTATGGAGCACCTTTTTGGGTTGTTCCCTTGGTACAATTTTTAATTAATAGAGGAATTGTATATCTTTCTTTTTCCTTAAATTCATTTATTTTAGTCATCTGCCCACTCCATTTCATCTAATATTGCATATATATCAGAGCTTTCATATCCTTTAGCAGCACAATATCGATAGATTGTATTTCTAAGCTCACTACCAGAATATTTCTTTTCATATCTTTTTCTCGCTTTTTGTGCGCACTTACGACAATTATCTAATTGTTTTAATTCATCCACTGCTAAATCTAAATTTTGCATAACTAAATCAATCACATCATTTTTATATCCACGTTGATATAACTTCTGTCTGATTTTTTCTTTTTTCATGCGTACTGATTCATCACGTATCGTCAATTGTAATTTATCTGCATATGCCTTAGCATGTTCTAATTCTTCATTTGGTAAAGCATTTAATGCTTCTTCAATCATTTCTAAAGGAATACCTTTTTTTCTTAAATCGCGAATGATTTTTTCTTCACCAAATAAAGCACAACGCATTGAATTAATCGCATATTCACAATATCTACGATCATTGATATAACCTTTAGTTTCTAATGTTTCAATCATTTCATTGATGATTTCAATATCTAACTTAAAGTTTTTTGTTAACCAATCATACATTTCTTTTCTTGTACGATCTTTTACTGCCAATTTACGAATACAAGAGTCGTAAGCATTAAGTCTTTCTTCACGACTTTCGAGTTCTGCTATTTTAGATTCAGTAATTTTACCGCCTTTTCTTAAGCCATAGTTACAATAATCATCTAATGAAATTGTTAATCTTTTTTCTTCTTTTGCTAGAGAATGAATAAAAATTTGCACACTATCATCTTTAACAATGACATCATCAATTACCGATATATTTTCATATGCTTCTATTGCATATTGATAAACATTTATCGCTCTTTCATAGAATACTTCTGAGCTATAAGGATGAACCTTTACTAGACATTCTGCTTTAATCTCTTTTAATTCTTGGTCATTTAAACTAGCATATTTTAATAATGCACTAGCTAAAGAATCAGCATCATCAAAATACCAACCTGTCTCACCATCAATTAATAGTTCGTTTAATACTTCATCTTTTCTAGCAAATAATGGTAATCCACTAGATAAAGCTTCAATAAAAGTCATTCCTTGTGTTTCGGACAAACTAGCTGAAACAAAGGCGTTACATGCTCGATAATAATCTGCTATTTCATCACTTGGTCTAGGACCAGCAAATAAAACAGTATCGCTAATACCTTTTTTACTAGCGTAATCTTGTAACTTTTCTCTATCTGGGCCATCACCTACAACTAATAATTTAATTTTTGTCGTAGATTCATGTAACTTAACAAAACCATCTATTACTAAATCTAATGCCTTTTCTTCTGCAATACGACCTACATAAACAATAATTTTATCTTCACTAGTAAGCCCAAATTCTTGATGAATTGCATGTGTTTTACTTGCATCAGTAAAACTTGGTGAAAACTTATCTAAAGGTAACCCAGTAGGTACAACAAAAATATCAGAACGCACATGATATTTTTCTAGTAAATCTTTTGTTTTAGAACTAGGCGCAATAACTGCTTGAGAAGAATCTCCATACATTTTCGATAAATGTGCAACTGCTTTCTTTGCGACGGAGTCTACTTTATTTGACTTAATAAAATTTACATAGTGAGTATAATCTTCATAAGTTGTATGGTAAGTACTAACAAGAGGTATGTTATATTGACTAGCACACATTCTTGCGAGTATTCCTACACCAAACTCAGTTTGTGCATGAATTACATCTAAATGTAGTTGTTTTACTTCACTCATCGCTCTTAGATGAAGTGGTGAAGTCATAACATAGCCATATAAAAACTTAAGTTCTACACCTGATAAATAATAGATTTTATGATCTTTACTCCACTCAGATGTTCCAATCTTTTTTGGGGCAAAAACATATACTTCATGACCATGTTTTTCTAATTCATCACGTAATATTCTTGTACTATTTGCCACACCATTAATTTGTGGTGGATATGTATCTGTAAATAAACCTATACGCATTTTAATTACTCCTCTTGCATTGGGACATCTTTTCTTGTTTTAGCATATAAGAAAACAAGTCCCCCTATTACTAGCATGATATAGTATGTTGCAAAACGCCAAACAATCATAATCGGACTAGCGTTTGTTTTCCCAAATATTGTAGAAAACATCAATATAAATGAAGCTTCTGTACCACCTGAACTACCAGGAGATGGAATAAAAGCATTTACTAACGAAACAAATGAACTTAACGCTATAACATTAATTAATGTTTCAAAATTCACTTGTATCTTTAAAGCTAAAGCAATAAAGAAAGGAATTGAATAATATAAAAGTAAACGAACTAAATTTAAAGCAACTACTTTAGGAATCATTTCTTTATGTTCTCTAATAATTGTTACTTCACTCGCGAAACGATCTAATTGTTTCTTTAAACCTTCTAATGTTTTTTCTTTATCTTTTACTAGCTTCATTTTATATCCTATTTCTATACCTTTAGTCATAAGCCAAGTATAAAATTTAGGAAAACGTACTAATGCCCATAAACCTAAAATAACCACAGCATTTACAACAAAGGCAAAAGCCACAATAATAAAGAACGAAGAATATTTACTATAAAACATTGGTAAGCGTAATAATACAAGCATAAATACTGTTACGACCATTGTTGTTTGATAAATAATAAAATCCATCCATAATACACTTGCTGAACTACTAATTGGTACACCTTGTTTTCTAAAAATATATACCTGTACAAATTGTCCTCCACTAGCACTAGGTGTGATGTTGTTAAAGAAGTCACCAACAAATGCATTAATAATTCCATATCGATATTTATATTCTGGATTACTTAAACGACATTCTATCGTTAAAGCAATACCCACCATAATACGATTGGCTAATACGATTAAGATGACCACAACAAACCATGCATGATTTGCATTTTGTAATATTGCAATCATATCTGTTGGGTTATCTTTTAATGTTAACCATAAAACAAGTACTGCTATTGCTACAATTAATCCTATATTAAAAACATAGTTATTTAATAATTTACCTAATTTTGACATACACAATAATTATACTATCGTTAAAAACAGCACTCAACCTCTCATATTTTTGATAACGCTTAACTTTTCCTTAAAACATATTAAAAAGTGCCCTATTCATCACGAATAAGAGCACTTGATAAAATAATTAGTCTTTATTTTCTTCTTGACGATGTATTTCAGCAATA
>CAVAZS010000015.1:0-25821 GCA_963593385.1 Lachnospiraceae bacterium
AAAAATATGGTTTTTTCATTTGGGGAATAAATGATAAAACTCACGATATAGTTGGCACAAGCTTCAATCCATATTGTGATTTCAATAAAGAACCATACCAAAATTATCTTGCACGAAATTTATATCCAAGCATTAATTTTGAATTCAAAGAAGTAGAAATCAATCAATTAAAGGTAGTAGTTTTAGTAATTCCAGCCGCAGAAGAAATACCAACTTCTTTTAAAGATAAACGATATATACGAATTGGATCATCAAAAAGTAATATCAGAAAATATCCTAAGAGAAAAATACAACTTTTTAAAATTTTAAATGGTCATATTGAAACAATTACTACCCAAAAAGCTGAGTATCAAAATCTAACATTCAACAAATTATTTGGTTATTACGGATCACGTGGCATTGTATTAAAAGAAGAAACTTTTGAAAAGAATTTAAATTTAAGAAACTCAGATGGCGATTACAATACATTAGCTCAATTATTATCTGATAATTCTCATAAGCCATTACGAGTTTCAATATTTGACGGTGATACAAAAGCTTCAAATCTTATTTCAGTAAGAGAATTTGGTAATACTTGTCTTCTATATTCCTTAGACAATTTATTGCAATATGGTGATGTATTAAATCTAATACAGTCTGATGAAACAAATAGAGTCGTTGAAAGAACAGAAGTTGCTTTATTTGATTCAAATGCATTTCGTGAAGCAGTAGTTAATGCAGTATTGCATAACAATTGGGTAAGTGGTAATGAACCTATGATTTCTGTATTTCATAATCGTATTGAAATATTATCTCGTGGATCCATTGCGCCAGCTCAGACAATAGAAGGATTTTTTCAAGGACAATCTGTACCTGTAAACGAAAAATTATCTGAAATATTCTTACAATTACATATTAGTGAAAAGTCTGGAAGAGGAGTACCAATTATTACAAATGCATATGGAGAAGAAGCTATATCTTTTAGAGAAAATGCTATTGTTGTGACTATTCCTTTTAATAGAATTACTAACAATGAAAATAAAGTAGATATTGTAAAAAAAGTCAAAACACCAGCAGAATCATCTATTTCATTAAATAGATTTCCAGAATTGAATCCTAGAAGACAAACTATTCTTCTAGAAATTCAACAAAATCCATATATTTCAAAACTTGAATTAGCTGAACAATTTGGAATAAGTCAAACTGCCATCGATAAAAATATAGCTTTTTTAAGAGAAAACGGTTATATCGAAAGAATAGGAAAAACTAAGGGTGGCTATTGGAAAGTAATCAAAAAATAATTGGAGGAATATTATGTTTAGACCATTAAGAAGAAGTAATAGAGAAATAGAAAATGATAAAGTAATTGATTTATTAAAGAATGAAAAACGTGGAGTACTAGCAGTCCATGGTGAAAATGATTATCCATATGCTGTTCCTGTTAACTATATTTATGATGAAAATACGAATAAAATCTATTTTCATGGAGCAGGTGCTGGACAAAAGTATGATGCGCTAATGAAAGATAATAAAGTTTGTTTTACGGTATATGGAAATGAGCAGTACAAAGATGGTGATTGGGCTCCATATATGCAAAGTGTCGTTATCTTTGGCAAATGTAATAAAGTCGAAGAAAATAAATTAGATTATCTTAGACTACTAGCTAGGAAGTATTATCCAAGTGATGAAGAAATAGAAAAAGAAATTAATCTTGCGGGTAAAATCGTACAAGTATTTGAAATTACAATTGATCACATTTGTGGTAAACAAATCCAAGAAAAGTAATAATTTATATAGTTTTAAGGTTTCCTGTTGTTTTATAATAAAGGCAACAGGAACTTTTTTTGTTCATTTTGGAGGATAATCATGCCAAGAGATATTATCATAATCGGAGCAGGCGTAATAGGTGCTTCGATTGCTAGGGAACTTTCTAGATATAATCTAGATATTTGTGTTCTCGAGAAAGAAGTAGATGTATGTGTCGGTACATCTAAAGCAAATAGCGGTATTGTACACGCCGGATTCGACGCAAAGCCTGGCACAAAGAAAGCATATTTTAATGTACTAGGAAGTAAAAAGATGGAAGAACTTTCTAAAGAACTAGAATTTCCTTATAAAAGAAATGGTTCTATTGTAGTAAGTTTTTCCGAAGAAGATTTACCTCAATTAGAAGAATTAAAATCTAGAGGAATTCAAAATGGAGTGGAAGGATTAGAAATTCTAACTGGTGAAGAAATTAGAAAAAAAGAACCTAATCTTTCAACAGATATTATTCATGCATTATATGCACCTACTGGTGGTATTGTATGTCCTTTTAACTTAACTATTGCATTAGCAGAAAATGCAAATGTGAATGGTGTAGACTTTATTTTCAATACAACTGTTGAAGATATTAAGAAAGAAGATTCACTATTTAAAGTCCATACAAATCATGGTGTTTATGAATCAAAAGTAGTCATTAACGCTGCTGGAGTATATGCAGATAAGATTCACAATATGGTTTGCGACGATAAGATTACGATACAAGCTAGAAAAGGTGAATACTGTTTATATGATAAAAAAGTAGGTAACTTAGTTTCTTCAACAATTTTCCAATTACCTAGTAAAAAAGGTAAAGGTGTCCTAGTAACGCCAACAGTACACGGAAACTTATTACTTGGTCCTACTGCGTTAGATATTGATGATAAAGATGATATCAGTACAACAAAAGATGGATTAGATTTACTTCAAAGTACGGCTTCTAAAAGTATCCATGCTATTCCATATAAGAGTGTTATTACTTCCTTTGCTGGGTTAAGAGCTCATTTAACACATTCCGATGACTTTATTATCGAAGAATCTTCGGTGGAAAACTTTATTGATGTGGCTGGTATTGAATCACCAGGTTTATCTTGTGCTCCTGCAATAGGAAGTTACGTAGCAGATCTCGCAAGCAAGAAACTTAACGCAACTAAAAAAGATAACTTCATTGCTCATCGTAAAGGTATACCTAGCATGGCTTTAGCTAGTACTAGTGAAAAAGAAAAACTCATTCAAGCTAACCCACTTTATGCAAATATCATTTGTCGTTGTGAACTAGTTTCTGAAGGAGAAATCGTTGATGCGATTCATCGACCACTTGGTGCTACTACTCTTGATGGCATTAAAAGACGGACAAGAGCTGGCATGGGTAGATGTCAATCTGGTTTCTGCTCTCCTAAAACAATGGAAATACTAGCGAGAGAACTTCATGTAAAGATTACAGATATAACTAAAAATGGTGAAGGCTCAGAGTTTATCTATGAGCATAAGAGTAATTGAGGTGATGATATGAAAACACAATTAGTCATTATTGGTGGAGGTCCAGCAGGACTTGCCGCTGCAGTATCTGCATATGATGCTGGTATACAAGATATCATCATTCTAGAAAGAGACTCTACTTTAGGTGGAATATTAAATCAATGCATACACAATGGTTTTGGACTACACACTTTTCACGAAGAACTTACAGGTCCAGAATACGCAGATAGATTTATTAAGCAAGTAGAAGAAAGAAAAATAAAAACTTTATTAAATACGATTGTTATTGATATTTCTAGTGACAAAGTTATCACTGCTATGTCTAAAGAGACTGGTATTTTCACTATTGAAGCGACATGTATCATTTTAGCGATGGGTTGTAGAGAAAGACCCCGTGGAGCTTTAAATACACCAGGTTATCGACCTGCTGGCATTTATTCTGCAGGTACTGCTCAAAGATTAATCAATATTGAAGGTAAATTACCTGGACATAAAGTTGTGATTCTTGGATCAGGTGATATTGGCTTAATTATGGCAAGACGCATGACTTTTGAAGGAGCTAAGGTCATTACCGTTGCAGAAATTATGCCTTATTCTTCTGGATTAAAACGTAACATCGTGCAATGTTTAGATGACTATCAAATTCCTTTAAAGTTATCTACTACAGTTATCGATATTACAGGTAAAGATAGAGTACAAAGTGTAACTCTATCTAAAGTAGATGAACACTTACAACCAATTAAAGGAACAGAAGAAGTCATAGAATGTGATACTTTACTATTATCTTGTGGATTATTACCAGAAAATGAATTGTCTTATCAAATGGGAATTGAATTAAGCCCAATGACTAGTGGAGCTAAAGTAGATGAAAGCTTAGAAACCTCTATTCCAGGTGTATTTGCTTGTGGAAATGTACTTCATGTACATGATCTTGTGGATTTTGTTTCTTCTGAAGCAAGTCTTGCGGGTAAAAACGCAGCTAAGTATATCTTAAACAATGCATCAGATAGAAGTGAAACAGCTATACCTATTCAAACAGGTAATGGTATTCGTTATACAGTTCCTTCTGAAATACGTAAATCTAGATTAGAAGATTTATTAACTATTCGTTTCCGTGTAAGAACAGTCTATAAAAACTCAGAGATATGTGTATATCTAGACGATAAATGCATACAAAGAAGAAAGAAAAAGATTTGTACGCCAAGTGAAATGGAACAAATTATTTTAAAGAAAAGCGATATAGAACAAGTAAATAATTTAAGTTCTATACGTATAGAAATAGAGTAGGAGAATATTATGGAAACTAAACATTTAACATGTATCAATTGCCCAATGGGATGTGAGTTGACCGTAACTTATTCTACTTTGGATATAGATTCTATTACGGTTACTGGTAATACTTGTCCTAGAGGAAAACAATATGGTTTAGATGAAATGATTCATCCAACTAGAACCGTTACGGGAACAATTAAAGTAAGTAATCGAGAAAATCTAGTTGTACCAGTTAAAACAAAGAGTCCTATTCCAAAAGATAAAATATTTGAAATAGTAAACATTTTCAAACAAATCTCTGTTGAAGCTCCTGTTCATATAGGAGATATTGCATTACATAATATTGCGAATACCAATGTTGATTTAGTTATCACAAAGAATATAGAGTAGGTGGCTTATGAAGAAATATATTATGGCCTTAGATCAAGGCACAACTAGCTCTCGTTGCATTTTATTTGATACAAATGGTGATATTGTAAACATGGCTAAAAAGGAAATTACACAATTCTATCCTGATTTAGGCTATGTAGAACATAATCCATTAGAGATATGGTCTTCTCAACTTGGGGTATGCCTTGAAGCGATGGCTTTAGTGAACGCAGATTATAAAGATATTATCGCTATAGGAATTACAAACCAACGTGAAACTACCATCGTATGGGATAAAAATACTGGTAAACCTATTTATTACGCTATTGTTTGGCAATGTAAGAGAACAGCAGATTATGTTGAAGAAATCAAAAAGACACCAATGGCTAACACCATCAAAGAAAAAACTGGCTTATTACCTGATGCCTATTTCAGTGCGACTAAAATTAAATGGATATTAGACCACGTAGATGGTGCTAGAGAAAAAGCGAAAAATGGTGAGTTATTATTTGGTACAGTAGATACTTGGTTAATCTGGAATCTTACAAAAGGTAGAGTACATGCGACAGATTATACGAACGCATCTAGAACAATGTTATTTAATATTCATACATTAGAGTGGGATAAAGAACTATGTGATTACTTTGATATCCCTATGGAAATGTTACCGGAAGTTAAATCATCTAGTGGCATATTTGGTTATACAGATGAACATGTCTTAGGTGGAGAAATACCTATTGCTGGAGTAGCTGGTGACCAACAAGCCGCATTATTTGGACAATGTTGTTTTAATTCAGGTGAAGCCAAAAATACATATGGAACAGGATGTTTCTTACTCATGAATACAGGAAAAGAAGCTATCTCTTCTAACTCTGGTCTTGTCACAACAATAGCAGCTACCGTAAACAATGAAATAGAGTATGCACTAGAAGGTTCTGTATTTGTTGGTGGAGCTAGTGTGCAATGGTTAAGAGATGAAATGAAACTTGTAGATAAAGCATATGAGACAGAAGAATATGCAGAATCTGTAACAGATACAGCTGGAGTATATATTGTACCTGCTTTTGTTGGACTAGGAGCCCCATATTGGGATCAATATGCTAGAGGAACAGCTGTTGGTATGACACGTGGTTGTAAGAAAGAACATTTTATTCGTGCAACACTAGAATCTATTGCCTATCAAACTCATGATGTATTAAAAGTGATGGAGAAAGATTCTAACATTACGCTTACTTCATTAAAAGTTGATGGTGGAGCTAGTGCCAATAATTTCTTAATGCAATTTCAATCAGATATTCTAGATTTATCTGTATATCGTCCTGAATTCATTGAGACTACTGCACTTGGTGTAGCTTTCTTAGCAGGACTAGCAACAGGAGTCTATAAAAACAAAGAAGAAATCAAACAAAATTGGAAGTTAGGTCATTCATTTTCACCTGATATGTCTAATGAGAAACGAAATAAACTACTAAAAGGTTGGTCTGTAGCTGTTAAATGTGCAGAACTCTATGGTAGAGAAATGCAAAATTAACATATAAAAAGAATCCTTGAATTTACTTGTTATGTGTAATTCTTGGATTCTTTTTTATTTACTTTATATCTGCAACTCGAATTCGATTTAGAGCTCTTTTCAATGCTAATTCAGCACGTTTTTGATCGATATTAGGATCACTTGATTGTAATCTTTTTTCTGCTCTAGCTTTTGCAGAACTAGCTCTATCTAAATCGATTTCATCTCTATTTTCAATTGTATCTGTCATAATCTCAGCGACATTGTCATTGAAATAGAATAAACCATTAGTTATTGCATAATAGTTTCTTTGTCCATTTTCTTCACTAGACATTACACCGATTGTTAGCATCGTAACTAAAGGCATATGGTTTGGTAACAATCCTCTTTCACCATCTACTGTTGGTATATTTAAGATTGGTGTATCAAATTCTTTATATATTCCTTTAGGTGTAACAATCCTAACATGAATCATCATTTTAGTGACTCAGCTTTCTTTACGACATCTTCAATTGTACCTACAGATAAGAACGCGGCTTCTGGTAAATCATCATATTTACCTTCTAAGATTTCTTTGAAGCTACGAATTGTTTCTTTTACTGGTACATATACACCTTTGATACCTGAGAATTGTTCCGCAACACTAAATGGTTGTGATAAGAAGTTACGAATTCTTCTAGCACGTGCTACAGTCTTCTTATCTTCTTCTGATAATTCTTCCATACCTAAGATAGCGATGATGTCTTGTAGTTCTTTATATCTTTGTAAGATAGCTTGTACTTGTCTAGCTACTTCATAATGTTCTTCACCTAATACAAGTGGATCTAACATACGTGAACCACTGCTTAGTGGATCAACTGCAGGATAAATACCTAATGCCGCAATACTTCTATCTAAGACAGTCTTAGCGTCTAAGTGAGAGAATGCAGTAGCTGGAGCTGGGTCTGTTAAGTCATCCGCAGGAACATAAATTGCTTGTACTGATGTGATTGATCCTTTATCAGTAGAAGTAATACGTTCTTGTAGTTGGCCCATTTCTGTAGCTAATGTTGGTTGATAACCTACTGCACTTGGCATTCTACCAAGTAAAGCAGATACTTCTGAACCTGCTTGTGTAAAACGGAAGATGTTATCAATAAATAGTAATACATCTTGATGTTCTTCATCACGGAAGTATTCAGCCATAGTTAATGCAGATAATGCAACACGCATTCTGGCACCAGGAGATTCATTCATCTGTCCATAAGTAAGAACAGTATTTTTTAATACTCCTGATTCCTTCATTTCATGGTACATGTCGTTACCTTCACGTGTTCTTTCACCAACACCCGCAACAACACTTCGTCCACCATGTTCTATCGCAATATTATGGATTAATTCTTGCATTAATACTGTCTTACCAACACCAGCACCACCGAATAAACCAATCTTACCACCCTTAGCATATGGGCAAAGTAAGTCGATAACTTTGATACCTGTTTCTAAGATTTCAGCAGATGTTTCTTGCTCAGCAAATGTAGGTGCTTCACGATGAATAGGCATATACTTTTTAGCATTTACTTCACCTAGTCCATCAATTGGTTCACCTAATACATTAAACATTCTACCAAGAACTTCATCACCTACAGGAACCATGATAGCGTTCTTTGTATCAATACATTCCATTCCGCGTTTTAAGCCATCTGTAGAACTCATTGCAATACATCTAACAATATCATCACCAATGTGTTGTGCAACTTCACACACCATTTCACTACCGTCAGATGTTTTAATCTTTATCGCATTACGAATAGATGGTAAATTCTCAGGCGTAAAACGAATATCGATTACCGGTCCGATAACCTGTATAATTTTCCCTGTTTCATTCATACTGGTTCCTCCTATACAGCACTTGAACCGCCAACAATTTCCGTAATTTCTTGCGTAATTGAGGCCTGACGTGCTTTGTTATATTCAAGCAATAATTCTTCTGACAATTCATCTGCGTTATCTGTAGCAGTCTTCATTGCCATGCGTCGACTTCCTTGTTCACTAACACTTGATTCCATCCAATCAGAATAAGCCGCATTAGAAATCATCATCGGAACTAAGTAATCTAGAATTGTTTCTGGATTAGGTTCAAATAATGTTTCTATATGCTCTTTTTCTTCTTTTTTATCTGTTGATACCTTAAATGGTAATAATGTATCAACACTAGCATCAAATGTCATTGTATTAACAAATCTTGTATAGATAAGTTCAACACCACCTATTTCTTTGTTAATATACTTTCTTACACCACTTTCGATGATTTCTTTTAGCTTTTGAAATGAAATCGAATCTGATTGAATGACTTCATCATTTGCTAAGACATAATCTTCTTTTAGTGTTGCATATAAGGAAGTACCAATTACATAAATTTCATCGTCTTGATGAACGACTTCCTTTACTTTCTTTAGAACATTTTGGTTATAACCACCACAAAGTCCTAAATCACTACAGAATACAACAACTAGTTTTTTACTAACTCCATTAGGAATTAATAATGGATTATCTAGTTCTTGACTATTCTGTACGATATCTTTAACTGTTTCTTCTAACTTCTTGGCATAAACACGATTACTTTCCATCTTATTACGCATACGGAATAATTTTGCATTCGCTATCATTTCCATTGCTTTAGTGATTTTTCGTGTCGAATTAACAGATTTTATACGAGAACGTAAAGCCTGTTTTGATTCTGCCATAAACTATGCTCCTTTAACTAATTTAAAGTGATCTAAAGCTTTTTGCATTGCGTCTTTTAATGCTGTCTTTAATTCATCATCTAAATCATTTTTCTCTTCAATCTTTTGAATTAAATCACTATGATTTTCTTTAAAATATTGTTGCATAGATTTTTCAAATGCTCTAACATCTTCTACTTCAACGGTATCGAAATATCCTTCTTTCATGGCAAACATAGATAATACTTGTTCTACCATTGTCATAGGTTGATATTGTGGTTGTTTGAGTAGTTCTGTTAGTTTTGCACCATGATTGATAATTTTCTTTGTACTTGCATCAAGATCTGATCCAAATTGGGAGAAAGTTAACATTTCATGATATTGTGCTAAATCTAGTTTTAAGCTAGATGATACTTTCTTCATTGCCTTTGTTTGTGCTGATGAACCTACACGGCTTACAGATAAACCTGAATCTACTGCAGGTCTAACACCACTAGCAAATAAGTCTGTTTGTAAGAAAATCTGACCATCTGTAATAGAAATTACATTTGTTGGAATATAAGCAGAAATATCACCTGCTTGTGTTTCAATAATAGGTAATGCCGTTAATGAACCACCACCTAGTTCATCAGATAACTTTGCAGCTCTTTCTAGTAATCTAGAATGTAAATAGAAGACATCACCTGGATAAGCTTCACGTCCTGGAGGACGACGAAGTAGTAATGACATTGTTCTATACGCAACAGCATGTTTACTTAAATCATCATATACGATAAGAACATCTTTACCTTGTTCCATCCATTCTTCACCAATAGCACATCCTGCATATGGCGCAATATATTGTAATGGAGCCATTTCACTAGCTGAAGCATCTACTACAGTTGTATATTCCATAGCACCATTTTCTTTTAGTTTTTGTACTAAACGAGCAACAGTACTTTCTTTTTGTCCTATAGCTACATAGATACAGTTCACATTCTTACCTTTTTGGTTAATGATTGTATCAATCGCAATAGCAGTTTTACCTGTTTCTCTATCACCGATAATTAATTCACGTTGGCCTTTACCAATAGGAATCATTGTATCGATAACTTTTAATCCAGTCATTAATGGTTGATATACTGAACGTCTTGTCATAACACCAGGAGCTACACGTTCTACTGGTCTAGTTTTATCTGTCTTAATTTCACCTTTTCCATCGATTGGTTGTCCTAAGGCATTAACAACTCTACCTAGCATTGCGTCTCCTACAGGAACTTCAGCAATTCTTCCTGTACGACGTACTTCATCACCTTCATGGATATATGTATCACTACCAAGTAATACAGCACCAATATGATCTTCTTCAAGATTTAAAACCATACCCATTACACCATGAGGAAATTCTAATAGTTCTGATGACATTGCTTGATCAATACCTTGTACCATCGCAATACCATCACCAACACTGATAACATAACCTACATCATCAGAATGAATTTCTTGCCCATAGTTTTTGATTTGGTCTTTAATAAGAGCACTAATCTCTTCAGGCCTTAATTCTTTCATGCAAGACCTCCTTTCAATAACGATTCTTTTAATGAATCGATTTGTTTTTTCATTGAAACATCTGTGATTTGGTTTTCCATTACAACTTTAATACCTGCAATTAAACCAGAATCAATCTTGTTTTCTAATTCTATCGTGCAATGATTTTTCTTTTCTAAAGCATCTTGAATTCGTTTAACATCACTAGTTTCAAGAGGTCTAGCAGAATAAACAATTGCCTTCTTAATACCTAATTCATCACTAATCTTTTCGATATACACTTTTAAAATCTCTTGTACATAACTAATACGATCTTTATCTACAAGTAATTCTAAAAAGTGTAATAAATCTCGATCAATTTGATTTCCAAATACTTTAACAATGAAGTCTTTCTTTTCTTCTTTTGTGATTTTTACAGCACGAAAAAAGACTGTGAGATCTTCATTTTCATCAAATACTTTTAAAATTTGTTCAGCTTCTTTCTTTTTGTTTGCTAAATCATTTGATTCTTTTGCAAGCAAAAATAAGCCTTCACCATAACGATCTGCAACCTCACTCTTCATTGCCTACCGCTTCCTTTACAAAAGTATCTACAGCTTCTTTATCCATCTGTTCATTGCTCTTAGAACCTATTAATTTTTCAGCAGCAGCTAATGCAACATAAACCATTTCTTTTTGCATTGATTCTACCATCTCTACTTTTTCTTTATTAATACGTTCTTGTGCTTTCAACATTGTATTTTCTGCTTCTTTTTCTGCTTGAGCTAAAATTGCATCTTTTTCTTGTTTAGCTTCTTTTACAGCAGCTTCAACAATCATTTGTGACTTATTACTAGCTTCTGCTAATTCTTGCTCGGCTTTTTTTCTATCCTCACTAGCAGCATTTTTTAAAGCTTCACTTTCTTCTAAATCACTTTGCATCTTATCAGCACGTTTACCTAAATAGTTCTGTACTGATTTCCACAAATATTTTTTCATTAAAAGAAATAATACTAATGTACTGCATAATTGAACAACCACGGTTATAGGATTTGGAAATAATTGACTTAAAATGTCAACATCTATCATGGTTACCCCTACTTACTTATTAATATACGAAGATTAAAAGAATAGCTACTAATAATCCATAAATTGCACAAGTTTCTGATAGAGCGATACCTAGAATCATAGTACTTCTAATCTTAGATTCTGCTTCTGGGTTTTTACCAATCGCATCACATGCATGTGCAGCAACAGTACCTTCACCTAAACCTGTCATAAAACCTGTTAATACGGCAATACCAGCACCAATTGCAATCAAACCTCTATTAATATCCATAATTTAAACAAAGCCTCCTTTATGCTTTCTTTATTTCATCAGGCATATCATTCCCGATTAAAACCACTGTTAATGTAACAAATACTAATGTCTGGATAAATCCAGCAAATAAATCAAAATATAAATGTAATATTGGAGCAATTACAGGACCCATAAAGTTAAATACATTTCCTGATACAGTTGTAAATAATCCAACAATTGTATTACTTAATACTTGTGCTCCTGAGTAAACTAAACTCATCATAATACTTCCACAAATGATATTTCCAAATAAACGTAATGACATCGATACCATTGTGGAAAACTTACCGATAATGTTCATTGGTAACATTACTGGTATTGGTTCAATAAAACTATGAAACCATGCGGCTACACCACCATACTTAAACTCTGTAGCTTGAATCAAAACCCAAGTAATAAAAGCTAGTAGTAATGTAACGCTAAAGTTTGCTGTAGGAGATGATAATCCAAATAATGAACAAGTATTACTCATAAAGATATATACCCATAACACTAATATATATGGTGTTAACTTTTTAGCATTATCTTTACCTGTATTAGTTGTGACAGTATTTGATACCATTTCTACACCTGTTAATACTGCAGCATAGATTCCTTTTGGTTTTTCCAAAGGATTTAACCCATCAATTTTCTTTGATAGTACAACAATTGCTATACCAATAATGATTGTTAATAGCACAATTGTATATACATCACTTTGTATAACCATTCTCTCACCCCTTACTAACTATTGTTTGTAACACAATAGCCCATTTAATAGACATGATTCCTAACGCACATGCAATAACATTTAAGTAGCCTTGATTTTTAGCACATACAATTAATGTGACAGCCATAATCAAGTAATTTATTGCGAAATGTGATGTTCCTGTCCTTTTCCCTGCTACTTTTGTATCTAATATATCGTTCCAAAAAGAATTATTTCTGAAATATAAGAACACAGAGACAAGCGCTCCAAGGATAAATCCAGTTGTCCATCGATAATCTACTAATGTAAGAATAACACTAATACCTATTTCTATACAATATATAATCCAACCAACTTTATTCATGGCTCACCTTTATCATTCTTGCAAATTTTCAATCCAAAAGTAATGGATAAAATATCAAAATTGTCTAAATTCCTTCATCAATACAACCTAAAATCTCTAAAATACGATTTAAGTCTTTTGTATCATGATAAGAAATTGTTAATTGTTTCTTTCCAATTTGTACTTGAGAACTTAATTTCTCACTTAAACGATGTTCTAAGTCTAATACAATTGGATCTTTTTCTGCTTTTGTTTTCTTTTTATCTTCTGTCTGTCCATTTAAGTCTTTTACATATTTTTCAACTTCTCTTACAGACATTTTTTGTTTCATTACATGTATTGCGGCATCATACATCTTATCTTCATCTTTTAACGCAAGAAGTGGACGAACATGTCCCATTGTAAGTTTCTTTTCACTTACTAATTTCTGTACATCTTGAGGAAGTTTTAATAGACGTAACATGTTAGCACAATACTCTCTAGATTTACCAACGCGTTCAGCTAGTTTTTCTTGAGTATATCCTAATCGCTTAATTAAACTATCATACGCAGCTGCTTCTTCAATTGCATTTAAGTTTTCACGTTGTACATTTTCTAGGATAGAAATTTCCATCATTTCTTCATCTGTAAATTCTACAGAAATTGCTGGAACAACGCTTAATCCTGCAAGTTTTGCGGCACGTAATCTTCTTTCACCTGCAATTAATTCATATCCTTTTGCTTGACTCTTACGAACAAGTAATGGTGTAAAAATACCATGAATACGAATAGAATCGGCTAAATCTTCTAAAGCTTTTTCATCAAATTCTTTACGTGGTTGATAAGGATTAGCACGAATCTCATCAATTGCAATTTCTATTTCTCTTCTACCTGGAACTTCTTTTCCATTATTTTGAATGTCATCAAGAAACTGTTCTACATTTGAACCAAAAATAGAATCTAAACCTTTACCTAATCCCTTTTTTGCTTTGTCAGCCATTATTAGTGACCTCCTTTTTCGTTCTGCATTAGAACTTCTTTTACAATTGCAGCATATGCTTTAGCACCTTCAGATTTAGTATCATATTCAAATATAGATTCTTCTCTACTTGGTGCTTCAGATAATCTTACATTTCTTGGAATGTAGCCACGATATACTTTTTCTTTAAAGTATTTTCTTACTTCTTGTTGTACTTCTACAGATAACTTAGTACGTACATCAAACATTGTTAGTAGAACCCCTTCGATAGATAATCTAGGATTCCATAGTTTTTGAACTAAACGAATCGTACTTAATAATTGTGTTAATCCTTCTAATGCAAAGTATTCACATTGTACAGGAATCATCACAGAATCTGCAGCAGTTAAAGCATTTGTATTTAATAAACCCAGTGATGGTGGACAATCAATAATAATGTAATCATAGTTATCTCTTGCTTCATCAAGCTTTGTTTTTAATAATCTTTCTCTACCTATTTCATATGAATTACTAGCAATTTCTACATCTGCACCAGATAAGTTAATTGTTGCTGGAAGAATATCTAGAGGTGGCATATCCAAATGTACGACACAATCTTTTACTTGTTCATCTCCCATTAGTACTTCATATACACTTTTATTTCGATCAAAACCAACTCTATTGGTTCCAATTCCATGAGTTGCATTACCTTGTGGATCAAAGTCTACAAGTAACACTTTTCTATTTGCATATGCTAAACCAGCACTTAAATTAATGCTAGTTGTTGTTTTTCCTACGCCGCCTTTCTGGTTAGCGACTGCTATAATTTTACCCATAACTCTAATCCTCTATCATTTAGGGAAACGAATAATAATTTTTACATCAGTATCAGACTCCTCTAACTCTGATACAACATCTATTCCTAATCCCTTTACCATTTGTATACTTTCATTGATTGTATTTATGCCTAGTTGCATATTACGACTAAAGCCTTTAGTCTTTTGTTTCTTATGTTTCTTTGTTGGAAGTGATAATTTTTCCACATACGCATCAGTTTGGCGAACGTTCATTTCTTCTTTCACAATATGATGATATGCATCCACTCTTTTTTCTTCAGGTAAGCGCAATAAAGAACGTGCATGTCTTTCTGTGATTTTCTTTTCTAAGACACCTGTTTGAACTTCTTCTGGTAAATTTAATAATCTAATCTTATTGGCAACAGAAGATTGGCTTTTACCAACTTTTTGTGCAACTTGTTCTTGTGTTAGACCAGATTGTCTCATGATTAGAACATATGATTTAGCTTCTTCAATTGCGGTTAAATCTTCACGTTGAATATTTTCAACTAGTGCCATTTCAGCAGCTTGATTTTCACTTGGAGATAAAATATAGCATGAGACTTTTTCAAATCCTGCTTTTACACATGCTCTATATCTTCTTTCACCCGCAATAATCTCATATTGACCGTCTATTTCACGTACTGTAATTGGTTGAATTAAACCATTTGTTTTAATTGATTCAGAAAGTTCATTAATCGCTTCTTCATCAAATTCTAATCTAGGTTGATATCTAGATGGTTTGATTTCATTTACATTAATTTCAACAACATTACCTGTACGATCTTTACTTGATGTTAATATATTAAATAAACTCGCCATATGTCCCCCTTCATAAAGGCTTTTTCTTTATCTTTGCATATGCCCTTGGATACTTGTTTGGTGTTTCTTTTATCTTTTCACCAATAACAAATACTCTCTTAGAACCATCTAATAAAGAACTACTTTCAACAATTGGCTCACTCGCACCTAATTCTTTAAATGCATGCTTTGCAAGTTTCGCTTCTTCTTCCCCTAAACTACCTTTCATGCTAATAAATTTCCCGTTTATTTTCACAAAAGGAATACATAGTTCTGCTAATATTTGTAAATTCGCTACCGCTCTAGCTGTAACGACATCATACATTTCCCGGTAAATAGAAATACATTCTTCTGCTCTTTGGTTGATAATTTCAACATTATTTAAAGATAATTCTTTTTTGATTGTTTCTAAAAATGTACATCTTTTCCCGGTTGGTTCGATTAATGTGACTTTGATTTCAGGTTTAGCTATTGCAATAACCATACCTGGAAATCCTGCACCTGTACCAATATCAGCTAATGTATCGCATTTATCTACATAATTTAGTAAAAGTAATGAGTCAAAAAAGTGTTTTTCAATTACTTCTTCTTTTTCGACAATTGCCGTTAAGTTCATCTTTTCATTCCACTCTTTAAGTAAATCGGCATATTTGTCTAATTTATCAATCATTTCGTCATTCAAAATAATCCCTGTTTTGGATGATTCTTGTTTTAATTCTTCAAAATTCATATTTATACACTTTCGCTCATCTATTCTAACATGGAAAAAGGCAGAAAAAAGACTTGCATAATATTTATTTTGTGCATTTATTGTGGAAAACTAATTTGTCCACATTTTTGTTTATGCAAGTCCATTCTTATACTCTATTACTTCAGATTAATTTTGTGTTCCGTCTGTATTAATTTTTGTAATAAAATCAGCGTATGGTAGAGTTTCAATCCACTCACAGAATGCACGCCATTCAGGTAAGCGATGTGTTCTTCTTTGGAAGTAGATTGTTTTAAGTTGTCTATAATTTGTTGTCATACGAGCTGTAAGTTTAAAGCCAGCAGGATTTGAATATAAGATTTCTAAATATTTTTGATTCGATAAATCTGTTAATGTTGATACATCTTTACCTTCAGCAATTAATTTCTTGATATCTTCTTGTAAATCATTATATTCTTTTGTCTTTTCTTTCATGATTTCGATAATTCTAGAATCTGTATAAGAAATATATGCATCATCTAAATTAAATTTTGTAATACGATGCATTGTAGATTGTGAACTAACAAAATCTAAGAAATGATAACGTTCTGCTTCTACCCAAACTTTATTAGAAAATGTAAGATCAAATTGTACAACAATTCCATTTAAGAAATTATCATGACCACTTCCTGCAGGAGAACTAGCTAAACGATATGTTGTTTTTGTGATTTCATTTGTAATTTTATTCAAATCAGTTGCCATGGAATATTTAGCACCTTTAACTGATTCTTCTAAGCCATATATATTTACATTTGATACTACATCTTCATATCTCATATCTTTTTTCTTCCTTTTCCTTGTTTAATCGCTATCGCAAGTACTGCAATATCAGCTGGATTTACACCAGAAATACGTGATGCTTGTCCCATAGTCATTGGTTGATATTGTTTTAGTTTTTGTCTACCTTCAAGTGATAAGTTATCTACTTCGTCATAATTGAAGTCTAGACCTAACTTTTCTTCTTCCATTGCGGCAAGTTTATCCGCTTCTCTTCTAGCCTTTGCAATATATCCTTCATATTTAATATCGATATCACATTTACTAGCGATTTCATCATCTACTTCTTCATCTAAGCATTCAGCTAATTCCTTAGTTGTTACACCTGGTCTTTTTAGTAAATCAATACCATTAATACCAATATGTTCACTCGTTTCATAGCCTAATGTTTTTAGATATGGTTGTAAACGCTCATCATCTAATACATAAGAAGTACTAGATAATTTATCTTTTTCTGCTTGTACCTTTTCCATAAAAGAAAGATATCTAGCATAATGTTCATCTGTAACTAAACCTACTTTACGACCTGTTTCAATTAGTCTTTCTTCAGCATTATCATGTCTTAAAAGTAAACGATATTCAGCACGAGAAGTTAATAAACGATATGGTTCTTTCGTACCTTTTGTTGTTAAATCATCTACTAAGACACCAATATATGCTTCATCTCTTTTGAATACAATTGGCTCTTCCCCTCTTAATTTTTGTACAGCATTGATACCAGCAAGTAATCCTTGACCCGCCGCTTCTTCATAACCACTTGTACCATTAACTTGTCCTGCAGTGAATAAGTTCTCGATAATCTTTGATTCAAAAGAAGGTTTCATTTGTATTGGATCAATCGCATCATATTCAATTGCATATGCATACTTTTTGATAATACAGTGTTCAAAACCTGGTAAAGTATGTGTCATTTTTTCTTGTATATCACGAGGTAGTGATGTTGAAAATCCTTGAACATATGTTGTGTCCATAGATAAACTTTCTGGTTCTAAGAATAATAAGTGTCTTGGTTTATCTTTAAAACGAACTAATTTATCTTCGATACTTGGACAATATCTTGGACCTACACCTTTTACAACACCGGAATACATGGAACTCTTATTTAAGTTACTTAAAATAATTTCATGTGTTTCACTAGTAGTATGTGTTAAGTAACAAGGTACTTGTGATTCATAAGGTCGTATGTGATCAGTCATCATACTAAAATGTATAAACCCTTTTGTGCCTGGTTCAAGTTCTGTTTTAGAAAAATCTATAGAACTTGTAAGGACTCTAGGTGGTGTTCCTGTCTTTAATCTAAATGTTCTAATTCCTACATTTCTTAAAGATGCACTTAGTTTATCCGTTGTCTTTTCTAAGTCTGGGCCACCTGGTGTAACTTCACTACTAATCATATTTACACCTGCCATATATGTTCCAGTTGTCAAAATAACGATTTCACTAGAAATGAAGCTACCATCTTTTAAAGTAATACCTTTTACTTTGTTATTTTCTGTTACTAGCTCAACTGCCATATCTTCTTTAACTGTAAGATTTGGAGTATGCAAGCATGTTTCTTGCATACGTTTGCTATATTCTAATTTATCTGATTGAACACGTAACGCTCTTACACCTGGCCCTTTTGCACTATTGAGCATTTTGAATTGAAGTGCTGTCGCATCAGCACATCTTCCCATTTCGCCACCAAGCGCATCAATTTCGCGTACAACGATACCTTTTGCTGGTCCACCAACAGACGGATTACACGGCATTTTACCAATACCTGAAATGCTTAGTGTCAGTAACATTGTTTTTTGTTTTAATCTAGCACAAGCTAAAGCAGCTTCTATTCCTGCATGTCCTGCACCTATTACTATTACATCATAATCTCTCATTGTTTATTTCTTCCTGTAACTGATTTATATCCTCTTCATCCTTTAATGTAACAACTTTAAATGTACAAGAATGAATTGGAATTCCTTCTTTTTTTATATAGTACTTGTATAGTGCCATTCTACCTATTAGAGATACTTTTCTCTCATTTCTATTTCTACTAGAATAAATAAATGGCAATGCAATTATGATATTCCCATCAATATTTGTAAATACATCTGTTTGACTACTAATGATATATTCAAATGTTTTTTCTTTTGTGAATAGAGACATTAATTTAATTGCCTTTTTTCTTTCACTTTCTGTCCATTCTGTTTTTCCTAACAATTTTGATATACCATATAAACCTTGTCGAATTTCATCATGAATAAATAAGTCTTCTGTTTCTTTCGACCAAGCAGCACTCCACAAATCAATACCTTTTTCTTCTGCTTTTCTTAAAATACGTACAGTTACTTCAGGATCATTTTTATCGATATAACAATAGCTTTCTAGTTTACTTGATAAATCTAATCCTACTTCATCAGGAAATACAGGTTCATTAAAGAACACTACATCTTTTAGAAATAAACAATCCATTTTCTTAGGTAGTTCTTTATCACGACATGCTTTTTGTATAGCCTCAGTCAATTTATCGATACTATCATAGCCATTCGATGTATTATATTTTTTCCACATTTCTTGTATCGACATACGTTTAGAAAAGACAAAATGAGCGTATCCTGCAAATGCTTTTTTGTTAGAAAAAGGAACTTTTGTATAAAAGAACAACAAATCTCCAGAATGAAAGTTAGTAAAATTCTTTTGACTAGATAATCGCCAAAAATTTATCTCCTTATTTCCACATAGTCGATGATATTCAATCATCTCTTCATCTGCTACATACGCTATTGATCCCATGATCTACCTACCTAAAATATACCGTAACTATTTCCTTCGTCATCTATTCCCATTCCTAATGCGGCAGGAACTTTTGGAAGTCCAGGCATAGTTAAAACATTACCTGTATAAACAACGATAAATCCTGCTCCTTTAGAAATGTTGATATCTCTTACATGAATTGTAAAATCAGTTGGGCAACCTTTAATTTTGTCATCATCAGTTAATGAATTTGGTGTTTTTGCCATACATATCGGTAATTTATCCCAACCATTTTTTACATATAAATCAATTTTATTTTTTGCTTCATCACTATATTCAACATTACTTGCACCATATATTGTATGAGCAATTGTATAAATCTTATTCTCAATTGTGTCATTTTCATCATAAAGGCATTTAAAATCAGATTCTTGTTCAACTAAAGAAACAACTTTTTCAGCTAAATCTGTAACTCCTTGACCACCTTTACTCCAACCTTCACATAGTGAAACTGGATGATGATTTTCCCTACACCAATTTAATAATGCGTCTATTTCCGCTTGTGTATCACTGCTAAATTTATTGATTGCGACAACATATGGAAGATTGTATGCATGCATGGATGAAATATGCTTATTTAAATTAGCACATCCTCTAATTAATGCGTCTACATTTTCTTCTTCAAGATTTGTTTCTACACCACCATGCATTTTTAGTGCACGAATTGTTGCAACAATTACCACTGCACTTGGTTTGAGATTTGCTTTTCGACATTTAATATCTAAGAATTTTTCAGCACCTAAATCCGCACCAAATCCTGCTTCAGTCACAACATAATCTGCTAACTTTAAAGCCATTTTTGTTGCAATAACAGAATTACAACCATGCGCGATATTAGCAAATGGTCCACCATGAATTAATACTGGTGTATGTTCTAATGTTTGCACTAAGTTTGGTTTAATCGCTTCTTTCATAACTACTGCTACAGCACCATCTACTTGTAAATCTTTTACTGTAACAGGCTTGTCATCATAAGTATAAGCAACAATACATTTACCGATTTTTTCTTTAAAATCATTTAAATCATTTGCTAAGCAAAGAACAGCCATTACTTCTGTCGCAACAGTGATGACAAAACCATCTTTTCTTTCGACACCATTTGATTTTTTATCTTGAGCAATCGTGATACTTCTTAAAGTACGATCGTTCATATCTAAGCATCTTTTCCATACAACTTTTGTTGGATCAATATTTAAGGGATTTCCTTGATAAATCGAGTTATCTAATACAGCAGAAATAAGGTTATTTGCTGTAGTAATCGCATGTATATCACCTGTAAAATGAAGGTTAATTTCTTCCATTGGAACAACTTGAGCATATCCTCCACCAGTCGCTCCACCTTTAAGTCCAAATACAGGACCTAGAGAAGGCTCTCTTAAACAAGCCATTACATTTTTATGAATTGTAGATAATCCATCTGCTAATCCTATTGTTGTAGTAGATTTTCCTTCACCTGCTTTAGTAGGATTGATTGCAGTTACTAGAATCAATTTACCATCTTGTTTATCTTTTATTTCATCATAAATAGATAAAGATATTTTTGCTTTATCTTTACCGTATTGTTCTAAGTATTGATCTTTAATTCCAGCTTTCTCTGCTATTTTTGTAATAGGTAATAAAGTAGCTGCTTGAGCTATTTCTAAGTCTTTATTCATAACCCTACACCTTCCTTCGATTTTCTAATGCATGTGTCAAAGTCAATTCATCCGCATAATCTAATAGTCCACCTGAAGGTAAACCATGTGCAATTCTAGTAACCAATAAATCTGGATACTTATCTGCTAATAGTTTTGATAAATATAAAGATGTTGTCTCACCATCAAGTGTCGCACTTGTCGCGATAATAATCTCATTAGCATCATTTGCACGATTAATTAGACTATCAATATTTAAATCTTCAGGCATAATACCTTTTGTTGGTGATATAAGACCATTTAACACGTGATATACGCCATGGTATTCATTTGTTCTTTCCATAGCCATTACATCTTTTGCGGATTGAACGACAAAAATTTGTTTATCATCTCTAGTAGAATCCAAACAAATTGGGCACTTTTCTTCTTCACTTAAATTTCCACAAACCGTGCAATGATGCAGTTTATTTTTCACATCTAATAATGAAGTTGCGAATAGTTCTACATCGCTTTGGTCAGCTTCCGTAATCAAAAGTGCATATCGTTCTGCTGTTTTTTCACCAACTCCTGGTAGCATCCTAAAGCTATCAATCAAGTTTTGTAAACTTTTTGGATACATTTTACATTCCTGGCATTCTTACGCCTTGAGTAATTGCTCCTAATTTTTCTTCATGGTCTTTTCTTGCTTTACCTAAAGCATCATTACAAGCAATTAGTAACATATCTTGTAGCATATCTTTGTTTTCTTTATCCATTAATTCATCACTAATTGTGATTTCTTGGACTTCATTTTTACCATTTACTTTAACAGATACGCCTTCACTACCACCTGTAGCACCTTCGTAAATTGTGGCATTTAGTTCTTCTTCAACTTTAGCCATCTTTCTTTGCATTTGTTGTGCTTGTTGCATTAATCTCTGTAAATCCATTTTTCTAATCGTACACCTGCAAATCATCACCAAATAAACTTCTTAATTTAGTTTCTGTATCAGGTGTTTCTCCTTTCTCTTCTTTTTTTTCTTCTAATATATATCTTTCTACTTTTAAAGCAGTTGGAAGCGAATTTGTTTTCATCTTTTCTCTAAAATCATTTACCGCATCCATATAGTCTTTTTCTAATACAACATATGGAACTTTATCGACTCCAGCTTCTTTTAAGAAAAAGTAGAATTCTTTGTTCATCGTTCTTTCATTTAGTGTATTTACTACTGCCTGCATTGTAGAACTAAATAAAATACAATCTTTGCCACTAGCCGCAAGTTTCAACTGTCTTAATGATGCAATATATTTATTCATCATTACAGAATTCATCAAGTTATTAATCATGTTTGTATCTTCTACTTTTGCGTCTTTATTACATTGCACTAAGATTCCTAAAAGCATATCTTTTGTCACTTTGATTTCATCAATTTCTTGAACAACAATTGGTTCCTCATCGTGAACAATTTCTTCAGTTTCAATTTCAGGAGCCTCTTGTGTCACCTTTTTCTTAGTGACTACCGCTTTTTTCTCAATACTATTCGATTCTTTTTGAATATCATTCATGCATGTAATTTTTAAGCAAGCAATTTCAAATACGTTTGTTACAGATTGTGCACTTCGATACATTTCTAATGCATTCATAAACAAATCAATCATTTCAAATGGTTGTTCTATTACATCAATTGCTTTCCTTGCATCATCTGCATTTAATATTCGCAACAGACTTTCTTTATTTGTTTTTTGATATATTACAGATTCTTTAATAATTGAGATAAGTTCAGATGTTAGTCTCTTAAAATCAATTCCTTTTTCTTCAAACATTTCGATATGTTCTAATATAAATGGAATATCTTTTTCATGTAGTGCATTCAAGAAATTTATCTTTTCTGTAGTGCTAGTCAATCCATAGATTTCATCAATCGCATCATCTGTTATATTTCCAGAAGTATAAGCTATTGCTTGTTCAAGCATACTTAGTGAATCACGCATACCACCATCAGCTAAGATAGCTAGTTTTTCAGCCGCAACTTCTTCAAGTACAACATTTTCTTGTTTTGCCACATACAATAAATGATTTTTAATATCTTCATTTTTAATCTTACTAAAATCAAATCTTTGGCATCTCGAAATGATTGTTGGTAACAATTTTTGCGGATCTGTCGTTGCTAAAATAAATATAACGTGTTCTGGTGGTTCTTCTAATGTTTTTAATAAAGCACTTGCCGCAGATGAAGATAATTGGTGAACCTCATCCACAATATATACTTTATGCAATCCCATCATCGGAGATAGTCTTGCACGTTCTATCAAATCACGAATATCTTCTACATGTGTTTCGTTAGCAGCGTTAATTTCAATAATATCAGGATGAGTACCATTAACCGCTGCTAGACAATTCTTGCATTTACCACATGGAGCATTTTCTTTATTTTCACAATTTACAGCTCTAGCAAGAAGTCTAGCCATTGATGTTTTTCCTGTTCCTCTAGGGCCACAGAATAAATATGCATGACCAACTTTACCTTCTTTAACTGCATTTTTTATAGAGCGAACTACATATTGTTGTCCTACAACTTCATCAAAAGTTTGTGATCTATATTTTTGGTATAAAGCTTCTTTTTGCATAGATTCCTCACTTTCAATTATTATAGCAAATTATCCCTATTCTAATATAGAAAAAGTAAGATATGCATATTAAAACTCAGTACATATATTTTATTCTTTTGCACTGAGTTTTTTCTTTTCTTCTCTTTTCTTTTTAAAGAAATCTTTCAAAAGTTGCGAACATTCTTCTTTTAATATATATGGAGTAATTTCAGGATAATGATTGAGTCTTTTTATTTCTTTGAATTGAATCACACTTTCTATAGCTCCACCTTTAGGATCACTAGTTCCATAATATATATGTCTTACACGTGATAATACACAAGCACCTGTACACATCATGCATGGTTCGAGTGTTACGTATAAATCACAATCTTTTAAATACCATGTTCCAAGCTTTTTGCTTACCTTCTGAATTACAAGCATTTCCGCATGATGCGTTGCTTGATTATTTTTTTCTTTTAAATTATGTGCTCTAGCAATAACTTTCCCATCTTTCACAATTACAGCACCAATTGGAACTTCATCCATTTGTTCTGCTTTAATTGCTTCTTTTATTGCTAAACGCATATATTTCTCATGTAATTCTTTTTCTTCCATATATAAATAAAAAGGCACACGCGATCAGAGGCTCGTATGGCTGCTACCTTCCGGTCCTGACCAGGTTAGAAACATGACTGCTGTGCCTCACCTATTATACCTAGTATTTTACAATTTAACAACTTAAGATTTTTATCTTAATTGTTTCACGTGAAACAATTATTCTTTATTCCAAGGAAAATCCGGTTCAATCATATAAGATATCATTGCTTTATCTAACTTTTTCTTTTGTTCCATAATACCCGGAGCAAAGTCCTCAGTCAGTATATTATTTCCTTTCTTAAGCATTCCAATTGCTTGCACTGTAGTGAGATTACTTACAAAACATTTTAACACCTTAATTTTTTCTTCATTTATTGAATTGTTCGATAAAAGCTTAATTTTATATTTTGTAGTGTCCTCGTATATTGAATCAATATATGTTGTTGCAAGTCCCCATCCACATTCAGGACATTCCCAAACTTGACTCGAAGATTCTATATAACAGTTCATTTTATGTCCACAATTTTCACAAATCATTTAGTATCTCTCCTTTTTGGATAAAATATAACAAATTCATCCTCACCATATGTATATTTTCTTTTATGTTTATCTCCAACAAAATAAGTTCCTTTTGGAGTGGCATATAAATATCCAATTGGAGCTTTAACAGGGGTATTTAGTTTATTTGCTCAATTTCACTAAAACTCTTTGTTATTACATTCATATTATAAAACACAATTTTAATTTTTTAGTCTTTATATCCTTATTTATTTTATTGTTCATATAAAACAATATAAAAGGATATCCTTTTGAGATATCCTTAATAAACTAGAACTTTTTCTTCTTTTCTGGAACAGGAATAACTTCCATGCCACCCATATATGGTCTTAATGGAGCAGGAATTCTAATTGTTCCGTCAGCGTTTAAGTTGTTTTCAACAAATGCAATTAACATTCTAGGTGGAGCAACAACAGTGTTATTTAAAGTATGTGCAAAGTAATTTCCTTTTTCACCTTTAACACGAATACCAAGTCTGCGTGCTTGTGCATCACCTAAGTTAGAACAAGAACCAACTTCAAAATATTTCTTTTGACGTGGAGACCAAGCTTCTACATC